>NZ_JCACKG010000045.1:0-2037 GCF_059505265.1 Myxacorys chilensis
GTCATGCAACGCGACGTCCCCGTCGTCCCGCTCGCCAGCCGCCTGCCAGCGGCGCTGCGGCATCTGGAAAGCTCGGAGGCCGTCGTCGTGGCGGTGGCCGACGCCGAGGGACGGCTCGCCGGCTACATCACACGCGAGAACGTGGCGGAGCTCATGATGATCCGCCGCGCCGAGCGCGGGACCTGAAGGCTGGCCGCAGCCCTTGGGTCGTCGGATGCGAGGACGCTAGGGCAACGGCGAGTTGGTGGTCCATCGGATCGCTTCACGCGACCGCCGCAACCCTTTCGAAGCGCGGCCAGGGAGGGCGCCGCCCGACGAGCTTTGCCAGGGCCTCGACCTCGGGGCTGAAATGCTCCGTCAGGCGCCGTTCCGTCGCGTCCTCCATGGGTGGGATCGTGCTCGAGACCTCGCGTCGGTTGGCGGCCCTCAGGCTGCGGATGCCGGGGAGCGACTTCAATCTCTCCACGGCAGTCCCCATCCCGTAGCCTCGGGCGAGCTTGCCGAGACGCCACAGGGACTGGCCGATCAGCTCGTTGCGATAGGAGACGCTCTCATTGGCCCGCCGCACCGTCAGGGATTCGGGCTCCGGCACGCCCAGGAATCGGGCCACCTCGCCAGCGGCCCCATGGGGGTCGCGGTGAATGTCCTCCTGAAAGAGGACCAGTACCTGCCGGGCGGGGAAATGCTCGAGCCAGCGCGACATGTGCTTGGCGAAAAGGCCCTGCTCGACATAGAGCGGGTTGTTGGCCAATGCGGTCTCGAACCGCAAGTTCGTCCCGCTGACATGCCCCTTGCGGACCTCATGGAGGTGGTTCGAGTAGGCGCGCGCCACGGGATCGCGCAACGTCACCAGCACCTTGAGATCCGGATTGTAGGCGCGCGCGCGCGCAGTTGCGTCGGAGTCGATGAAATACGAGGGCGAGATCTCGCCGCGATGCCGGAAAGCGGTCCCTCCTGGGAACTGACGCTCGTACCACTCGTAGCCGCGATCGAAGTAGTAGCTGAAGAAGTCTATCTCCTTCTCCAGGCTGACTTGCACGCCCTGAAGCTGCGGCAGGACGCCATAGAGCCAGGTGGAGGCGCATTTCTGGGCGCCGATCCCAATGAAGGTTGCCCGCTCTCTTATCATGGCTGGCGGATGTCCTGCCCCTGCAAGCCTGTTCGGCGCCCCGCAAGCCGCACGATCCACCTCCTTCGCAACCGGCACGCGCCACATTACCTGCCGGAGGCGCGGGTTTACAAGGGAAGAGGTCACAGGCGGGTCCGACCGCCGCGGGTCGGCAGCGGCGGTGACCGCGGTCGATTCGAGTCGAACGGCAAAGCGGCCCCGGATAGTCCTCCGGGGCCGCCTTGCATCCATCCCAGGTCAACCGCCCCCTCGCCGGCTCGAGGCCGGCGAGGGGAATGGCGCCTCACATCCCGACGATCACGCCGCCGACCTTCCGCAGGCGCAGCCGGCCGTACTGGGTCGACAGGGTGCTGACACCGGCCGCGCCGGTCACGCCGGTCGAGCCGCCCGCGCCGGTGAGGAAGAGGTCGACGTACCAGCCCTCGGGGACGCTGGACGCCGCGGGAGCCGTGACGGCGCAGGCTTTGGTGGCGCCAACATTCAAGGTCTTGCCGTAGTCCGACAGGTCGAGCGTCAGGGCCGCGATGTCGCCCAGCGTCTCGGTCTGGTCGTGCGGCAGGTGGTGGACCTTGCCGTCCTTGTGGACGATCCGCATCTCGGCGCCGGCGCGTGACAGCGTGGCGATCTGCCCGGCGATGGCCGGGAAGGTCTGGGCCCGGCCCGGTGTGGTGCCGTTGTTGCGGAAGCCCGGCTGAAGCGTGACCGTCTTGCCCGCGACGGTGTCGACGAGCCGGATGACCTGCTCCTTGCCTTCGCGGCCGGGGAACACATCGAGCGCCGTGGTGGCCAGCCCGCCGACCTGGATCTTGGCCACGTCGTGCTCGGGGTCGAGAGTGAAGGCGCTGCGCCCGATCAGGGTCCGCTCGTGATAGCTGGGGTCGCGCGCCCCGTTCGTGAGGATCACGACG
>NZ_JCACKG010000046.1:0-2036 GCF_059505265.1 Myxacorys chilensis
GCCGCAAGGCCAAGCCGAACAGGACCCTCAGGCTGAGGCCGACCCGCAGGGCGGCATCCGAGAAGGTCTCAGGCCGGCCCGGTCGCCCACGCCCTGGAGCACGCCAGTCCATCCCGCAGTCCAGCCACACCAGCCAGCCGCCCCACCGGCGCAGCGCGGCGTTGGAGGCGGACCAGTCCGTCGTGCAATGGCGCACAGATGCAGGCTGGCTCATGGCCAGCCACATGAGCGGCCGGAGTTTCTACGCGAACCGCTGCGCTCCAAAGCTACCCAACAACGCCGGGCCACAAGGAGCGCGCAGTCAACCTCCTCGCTCGCATGGCCCGCGTGGCGATGGAGACAGTGGCAACCGTTGAGGCAATGTGGCCGATCCCACGGGACCAAGGCCGCGCCCAGGGACGGCCGGTCGCCTCGAAGGGGCTCGGAGTACGCTTACCAAGCCGGACGGAGGCGGGCCAGGTGCAAGGGTGACGAGGGGAGAGTAGATGGACGGCGAGATCCTAGCCGAGGCGGTCGAGACGATGCCCGGCGCGGCGCGGGTGCTGACGACACCGGCGCCGCGCGTCGCCTCGCCTCGTAGCAGAACGACGTCGCAGTGCTCGCCGACTTGGTGGTCGAGAACGGCACCGACCGGAACCTCGAGGACCTCGTCGTCTCGGTTTCCTTCGAGTCGCCGGTGATCAGGCCGCGGAGTTGGACCTTCGACCGCGTGGCCGCGGGTGGCGAGGTGCGGCCGCGCGACCGGCACTTGCCGCTCTCCCCGGGGCTTCCGGGACAAGCCGACAGACCGCTTACGTGCGGAAGTGCGCTTCGATCTGCGCAAAGGTGACGAGCGCCTCGCCGCGTTCGTCACACCCGATGACCCAGCGGTGGACCGGCTACTCAAGGCCGCCTCCGAGGTGATGCGCGCGGCCGGCAGGTCCGGATTGATCACCAGCTACTGGGAGGGCCCGCGCTCGCGTGCGTGGGAGATCATGGCGGCAGTCCGTAGCGCCGTCCTGGCGCGCGGCCTCTCCTACGCCGTGTCGCCGGCGAGCTTCGAAAGGACAGGCCAGAAGGTGCGCCTGCCCTCGGACATCGAAGCCGCGGGCCTCGCCACCTGCTTGGATACGGCGCTCCTGTTCGCGGCTTGCTTCGGGCAGGCGGGACTGCACCCCATGGTGGTGTTCACCGAGGGTCATGCCTTTGCCGGCGCCTGGCTCCAGCCCCCACACCTGCCCGCGATGACTACGGACGACCCCCAGATGCTGCGCAAGGCGCTGGCCCTCGACGAACTCGTGCTCTTCGAGACGACGCTCGCGGCGGGCGACCACGCGGTGGCCTTCTCACGCACCGTTACCGATGCCGGGCGGCGGCTTGCGGAAGAGCGCGACGGCGAGCCCTCTTCGATACGCTTATGCCACTCGACCTTGCCGACCTCGCCGTTGCCCGGGCGGCCTCCGCACAGGCCGAGAACAACCGGGCCGAGGCCCGCCCGCAGGCTCAGGCCGTGACCGCCCTCGCGCCCAAGGGCCTCGACAGCTTGCGCAATCTCGTCGCGGCGCGGCGGCACCTCGCTGGTGGAACAGGCATCGCTGTGCGGGGCGTTCCAGGCCGAGGCCAAGATCCGGGCCGCGCTGGACGTGGTCGGCCTCGACCTCCTGCTCCTCCGGCTCAAGAAGGCATAGGGCGTCGAAGCTGCGATCCGCGGCGACATCGACGGACAGCGGCAGGCGGCCGAGCCCCTGGAGACCGAGTTGACCGCCCTGGGCCGTGACGGGCCGGGCGAGCAGCCCGCCGAGGTCGAGGGCCGGCTGAAGCTCGCCCGACGGCACCTCGGCGTCACGGAGGCCGCCCGGCTCCTCTACGAGGCGCTGGGCGACCGCAAAGAGCGCTGGCTTGACCCCGTCAAGGCGCGCGTCGTGCTTTATCTCCGGCTGCTCATCCCCGACGACGGGGTGGTGCCCGACGAGGAAACGCTGGAAGTCCGCGGCGCCCGCCGCTAGGGCTGGCACGGGCCCTTCGACTCTCTCAGTGTCGGCAACCGCGAGCAGATG
>NZ_JCACKG010000047.1:0-2031 GCF_059505265.1 Myxacorys chilensis
TTCTGGTCACGGCCTCGGCGATGGGCGCGCAGTATGCGCTCTGGCACTACGCGATGCGCCTGATCCCTCGCTATGCAACTTATCAGGCGCGCGGGATTGGCGTGGTCGTCGTCACTGTCCTGATGGTGCTCCTCGCGCTCTCCAGCACCTTCACCAGCTTCATCGGCATCACGCAGGACTCGGCGCGGGGTCTTGAACTTCAGCTTATGGCTGATCGCTACGCCGAGAAAGCCCGGCTGCTCGCTCAGAGAGCGGCAGCAATGGAAGATGCTCTGTTCGCGATTGCGCCTCAGGCTCGCGCGGCCTGCACCCGTTATGAGCAGGAGCTGGAGACGGGCGCGATTACCGGAGCGTCCGGCCAGGGCATCGTCACCGGCTATCTGCTCGGCTTCTGTTCGGGAAAGACCGAAGTCGTCGAGGCGCTGGAAGAGACCATCACCGCCAACAAGCAGCGCATCAGCGAAATCTCGGCGCTCAGCACCCAGCTCGATCAGGTCATCTTCGACCGCTCGAAAAGCATCGCCGAGCGCGAGCTGGAGGCCCTCGGACTGGCCCGGTCGATGGACCAGCTCTTGCAGGACCTTCAGAATGCCGACCGGACCAAGGGCCTTCGCGCCAGCTCAGCCTCAATGGCCGGATCGGTTGCCGAGCTGGACAATGCGACCGGCGCACTCGGGCAGGCACAGGCTCAGGCGGTGGACGCCATCATCGCAGAAGAGCGGTCGTCGGGGGCGGCAATCAGTGCCCTGCTCGCCGAGATTGAGACGCTGCCGGTTCCTCTTGCTGACCGGGCCACCCTCGCCCCGGCGCAAGTGCTGGTGCTGAAGCACTGGCAACTGCACCTGCCGCAACTGGCCCTTGCACTTGCCATCGACCTCTTCGCGCCGCTGTCCACCCTGCTCTTCTGGGCTGCGGCCATCAAGGCACGACGCTTCACCCCGAATAAGAGGAGATGATCTCCGATGAAGGTGATCAAGAGCGCAGTCGGCACCGGCATCGGCGTTGCGATGATTGTCGGCTTCACGTCCCTCATCTTCGCCCTGGTCCTCAGCCTCGCCGCAGAGCAGGTGCCTGCAATCAGGACAATCGGAACCGAACTGCGGTGTGTGCTCGGGCTCCCTGCCAAAGACAGCGATTGTGTGCGGGACCTGATGGCGGCGCTCGATAGCGAGCGCCGCGTTCTGGAAGACGAAAGACAGCAGCTTGTCGAGGCGATAGCCGCGCAAAGCCTCGTCTTCTCGCAAGGCGAGCAACTGAAGGACGGCTTCAGCCTCGTAACCGGCACCCTGTATCAGGATGTAGCTGCCAGAGCCGGTCTGGTCCGCTCCTTCTGCTGGGTCGTCATCGATCAGCCTGGCCTCGATCCCCGCGTGGGTCTCGCCACCCTGCACGGTGACGGCTGGATCGAGCCCCTGAATGTCGGCCCGGCGGACCGGGGCGTGCTTGGACTCAGTGTCAGCGACGTAGACGCCGCCCGCGCGGCCTGTCCTTTCCCGAGGGTTTCGTGATGCAACGGCACCAGAAAGACTCAAGCACTGGCGCGCTGCTGCTCGGCGTCTCGTTCCTCGCGCTCGCGCATTACTGGCCCGATCTGACCGGGGCGCGGCCTGATGCCGCCGATCAGCTCTTCCTTGGCTTCTTCAAATTCATGGGCGGGCTCAGCCTACTCAGTGGCCTGACCGGCTACTACAGCGCGTGGCGACAGCGCGAGGCGCGCAAGGCCGCCGAAGTGCCTTCCGGCACATTCGGCGAAGCAGCCTTCGCCAGCCTCGACGACTGCGCGGCGGCGGGGCTCCTCGATCCGCGCGGCCTCTATCTCGGCCTGCTCGAAGGTCAGCCGCTCTTTTACAGCGGCAAGGCGCATCTGATGACCTGCGCTCCCGCTCGTCAGGGCAAGGGCATCAGCGTCGTCCTGCCGAACCTGCTCCACTATCAGGGGTCGGTCGTCGTGACAGACCCCAAGGGCGAGCTGGCGGCGGTCACGGCTCCGCACCGGGCTGAGCGGTTCGGGCAGAAGACTGTGATCCTCAA
>NZ_JCACKG010000048.1:0-2024 GCF_059505265.1 Myxacorys chilensis
TCCGTGGACCCGAATGGAGGGATGCGTCCTCTCCTATCCCATCCTGCGCGGGCGTAGGGACAACTCTCGACATGCTGGGCAGCATCCAGGCCCTGGCGGCAACTGTCGCCGATGTCCGCGATCGGATGACCTCGTCGGATAGCCCATGCCCGCGGCTTGGACGTGCCTCTCGGCCAGAGCGAGGACCTCGTCGGAGGTGCTGCTGACCGATGTCGAGGATGCCGATCGTCCGGGCCGTCCGCTGGTCGATTTGGCGGCCCAAACTGGGCGCGCGGGCGAGAGAGCTCTCGAGTCGGTCTATCCCGGTCCTTGACAGTATCTCGGTGGCTCCCGACGGTGTGACCCGAGGCACGATTGCACGCAGCAGCACGCTCGTCCGCGCTTGGCCGAACGGAAAAGGTAACAGGCTTCGGACCATGTCCCATGTCGATCCGATGGAAGATCGCAGCAGGGTCTCGACGGTTCGGGGATCCATGCTTGGACGTGCCCGGCTCATTTGCGCCATCCTCTCCCCAAGGCCTCCCATCCGCCTGATCGAAGCGCCGGCGGGCATAGGGAAGAGCGTTCTGCTCGGGGAGCTGTCGCGCCGGACGGGCCGGCCCGTGATCCGGTCGGCCCCGCTCGAGGCGCTACGGTCCGGGTTCACGATCTAGGACCTCCCTCCCGGCACGACAGCCGGCCCGGTCCCCGCCGAGTTGCCCGAGGGGGCCCGCCTGATCCGGGCCAAGCGGCTCGAGACGGCCGTGCCGGGGTTGGCTCGGGCGAAGGTCTACGGTCGGGTCGCGACCTACGGGACCACCGACTTGTTGCTCGACGGCTCCGAGATCGCGGAAGGCCTCGAGATCAGAGCCGAAGTGGCCGCCGCGGTCCTGCGCCGAACCGGAGCCTGGGACTGCAGTTGTCGGTCGTCCCCGCCACGGGGACGGTCGACGACCTTCAGAGTTCCTGCGGGTCGAGCTCCTCGCCCCGCTCGCCGAGCCGCAGCTGGTGGCGCTCACGACGCTCCTCATTGGCGCGTCGTCGGCAGCTGCGGAGACGTGCCTGCTGGCGGGCTTACCCTTCGTGGATCCGATCCACCCCTCGCGTTCCAAACGGTGCCCGAGGCCCTGCGCGAACCGCTACGGCGCGCACTCGCCCGCAAAACCGCAGCTCGCACGACGAATCCCTCGTCAGTGCGGGCGGTCGCGATGGCGCTGGCGGGCCTCGGCGACTCGCCCGGGGTCATCCAGGCCCTGCAGTCCATCGGTGCCTGGGAGGCCGTGCTCGGGATCCTCGGGGATGCTCGTGGACCCTTCTTCGTCCACTGCTTCGGCGGGCAGGCCGTTGGCGCATTGCTCGCCGGCTTCCCGCCCGAACTCGGACGTTCCGAGAAGGTTCTGGTGCTCTGCCCTGCCCTCCAGGCCGCCAGGCGGCGCGAGATCCCCGTCACCCGCCGGCCGCTCGCCCATCGCTGGGGGCCGGTTGCGGTCGGATCGCTGGCTCGAGGCTGCTGAGCTCGCCGCGCGCCGGCCGGTGGGTCTACCGTTCGATCGGATCGAGGCGGCGCGAGGCCTGCTAACCACGCTGGCCGACCGCGACGAGATCGGCTCGGCGATCTTCATCCTTCAGCAGGCCGTCCACGACACACCGCAGCGGCCCGGGCTCGAGCCTGTGCTGCCCGGACTGCTCGACAACCCGCATCCGGCCGCACAGCAGCGCGTCGCGGCCGAGCTCATCCGGGCGCGGTCCTCTGTCGGTAGGGGCGGACGGCCGAAGCGCTGGCGCGGCTTCTCCTGACGCTCGCTCAGGCGGCACAGCGCGGCTCCCCGGCGCTTCTGCGCAACGAGCGCTGGGTGCTCGACGACCTTCCGTCGTCCGGCGACTGGCCGAGCCCTTAGCGGGGGTCGAGGGAATCTGGCGACTTCTGGGGCGTGTCCAAGGCCGCGATTTGGGCAGCAAGGGCCGAGCGGGCGAGCTTGGCCCCACCCGGCAGGAGCCGCACATCCTCCACCTTCTTCGCAAGGGCGCGGCCAACAAGACGATCG
>NZ_JCACKG010000049.1:0-24217 GCF_059505265.1 Myxacorys chilensis
GAGGGCAGGTCATCAGGAATCCTCCTTGATGCATCATCCTCTATTATGCAACACCCAATTTTCCTCAACTTTTGACTTGGATAATGAACAGTTTTCCCAAACCAAGGACGCAGCCTAACGATGATTCGGTTGCCATAAATACTGGCGGAGATTGACCTTGCCGTTTTGATTGAATTGAACCCCTTCCGCCTCAAGCAACGATCGCTGGAGATAGTCGTTGCCCTCCCGAAATGGCGACATTGAAATTTCTCCCTTGGCATTGATCACCCGATGCCAAGGAACAGTCGTTTCAGGTGCAACGCGAAAGAGCGCATAACCGACCAAACGCGCTCTCCTGGGCAGTCCGGCAAGCTCGGCAACTTGTCCATACGTGGCAACCTGACCATAAGGGATTTGCTGCACGATCGCGTAAATCCGGTGATAGGCGGACATTAACGGGTTTAAATTAGAGGGCTTGAATTAGAGGTAAGTCAAAGTAATTCTGATTGCCTACATCGCCTGCGATCGCTTCAAACGGTTGATCGGGTTCTCCAAAGCTGCTTAACACAAACGCTGCCCCTGTGAAGTCATGCGAACGAGTGTAGTCGTTGAGCGTAATTACGGTTTTTAATCCCGCGTCCAAAGACGATTTCAAGCCTTGACCCGAATCCTCGAAGGCCACGCATTCTTCTGGCTTCCAGTCCATTTGCTCTAGAACGTACTGATAGATATCTGGAGCCGGTTTTTTCTTCGGTACGATATCTCCTGCCCCAATAATGTCGAACCAGGAAAGGCTTTCGGGGGACAAGGATGATTCTAATAAAGCGGTGACGTTGGCGGGTGTAGTTGTCGTCGCGATCGCGAGCCGAAGCCCCTGTTCACGCGCGGCTAGCAGGAGCCGCTTCACGCCAGGACGCAAGGGAATAACGCCGTCTTTTAACAGTTTTGTATAGTGTTCGGTTTTGTTCGCGTGCAGTGTTGCTACAAAATTTTTCAAATCGCCATTTGGAGCTTCAAACGTCGGCTCATAGGTGTTGACATAATGCTGCATTCGCTCCTTTCCACCCGTAACTTCTAGAAGCTTGCCATAAAGCTCGGGTGACCAATTCCAGGTGAGTCCAGCATCCGCAAACGCTTGATTGAACGCAACACGATGCCCATCTCGCTCAGTGTCTGCGAGTGTGCCGTCAACATCGAAAATGAGAGCGCGGAGGTTAGACATAGGAAGGGATATAGGAAAAATGTACGTCAAGCAGGTAGGAGTGGTTCTACCGTTTTTGTTCTCTCCCTAATCTACCTCTGTCTCATGCTCAAAATTTCTTTCTCTAATTTCCTGATTTCTCCTCCCTAACACTGTAGAAAAGGGTAACACTCCGTGTTTTAAGTATCAAAAAAGACTCAGTAAAAATCTAAATTGATCAGGGGCTTGCAGCAATGGAAAACAAAAAGTGGCTGAATTTAACGGAGTATCTTCTCTTAGCAGGGTCTGGAATCGGTTCTGTTGCCTCGATCGCATCTCAGCAACTTGCCGTGACTGCTGCTCCATTTTCGTTCTTATTGTTACTGAGTCTTGCCAATCGGCAGCGGGCAACTCAAGCCGCTCAAAAGAAGAGTGAGGATGGAGTGGTTCAGTTGAATCAAAAGCTTTCTGGGCAAATTAAAATTCTCGGTCAGCAGGTTAAAACGTTGCCGACGCTGAGTGACTTTAGCAGCTTTACTCGGTCGGTTTCTCAGCGCAACGACGCCGCGATCGCGCATCTTCAATCCGACATTGCTCAGCGATTAGCTCCCTTTGAAACCAGCGCTTTTAGCCGCATGACCCAGGAAATGGCGGACTTGCAGCATAAGTACACGAAACTGTCAGACACGCTAACCGCGATGACGGCAACTCTAAATCGGGTTGCTAGTGCTAACCAAGAAGGTGTAGGCACAGTTCCGCCAGAGGTACGTAAGCTAATTGCGCAACTCAACTCCGATGTTGCTCAGTTGCAAACTAAACTTGCTGAAGTCTCAAGTTCTCAGCAGCAAGGTAATTCCAGAGCTTTGCAAGACGAAATTAACAACCTTCATCGCCGCCTCAATCGATTACCTCAGCCGTTTGATGCCACGATGCTAAAACAAGACGTTAGTGAACTAACCAAAATTGTGGGTGACTTGGTTTCTCGTCGAGATTTAGCACAGTTAATGGCAGAAGTTGAAAAAATTCGTCGCCAACAGCAGCAGTTAGAACAGACTGTCACCCCGATGAAGACTGTAAATACTATTATGCGAAAGCAAATGGATACGCTGTCGTCGTGGGTTCAGTCAAAAGACGCAACCCCCTCAGAGCGCATCGCAACACCTACTTCTGAGTGTGAACTAGTTTTGGGTCTCAAATCGTCTCACAATGCTGGTCAAGATACGTTACTAAACCGCCGAGCCTTACTAGAGGAAGCGCTTAAAACGGCTCAATCGCGGGTCATTGTAGTGTTTCCCTATCCCGATCGCACAACGTTGGATGCTGACCTTATCACTCAATTTCGAGGATTGTTAGATCGGGGTGCTTCGCTCGATGTGGGTTGGGGTCACTTAGGAAATGTACAAGATCGTCAAGCTCGGTGTATTCACAATCCTTCAGACTTCGTTCTGAGAACTCCTCTGGAACCTCACTTCACGAGTGGCGATCCTCACCAGACCGCGAAGAAATTTTTAGCAACAACTTTAAACCAGCTAACTCAACTGAAACGCGAGTACCCAAACCAGTTCCGGTTTAAGGTGCTAGGGACAGATGAAAATTTTTTGGTGTGCGATCGCGCCTATGCCATTTTGGGGGTTCATCCTGTCGCAACGACGAGCGCTGCTTTCCCAGAGGTCGCGGTTGGTGTGCGCACCCGCAGTGCTGAAGTAATCGAGGGATTGATCGAGCGCTACGATCATCCAGTGCTTGCTGCCAATGATGAAACGGCGTACTACAACCGAGCCATCACCCGTTATGAATTGGGCGATAAACAGGGCGCGATCGCAGACTATAGCGAAGTCGTGCGAATTAATCCAAATCACGACATTGCTTACAACAATCGTGCGTTGGTACGAGAAGAATTGAAGAACCGAGAGGGCGCGATCGTAGACCTCAACCGTTCCATTTTGAGCAATCCGCGCAACTGCGTTGCCTACTGCAATCGGGGCGTCATCCGACTGCGTTCGGGAGATATGATGAGCGCGATTGAAGACTTTAGCTATGCAATTCAGGTCGATTTAGATTGCACAAACGCCTTTGCTCAGCGCGGCTTAGCTCGGTTGCGCTTAGGCAATGTATCGGGCGCGATCGATGATTTCACGGCCATGATTCGGATTGATTCGCAGAATCCAGTAGGGTACTTCCATCGAGGATTAGCCCTCAGCAAGGCGGGCGATAAAACGAAGGCAATTCGTGACCTCAAAGAAGCCGCTTGGTTATTTTCGGCTCAAGGCAATCAGGCGAACCACCAACACGCGATCGCAGCTATCAATAAGCTCCGTACCCGCTATGCTGCCCAATCATCTCAAGAAAGGTCATCTCAAGAAAGGGCGTCTCAAGAAAGGGTGTTTCCAGAAAGAGTGCTGCAAGAAATCTAATTATCGGCTTCTCACAAACCCAGCTTTAGCCACTAATTCTTGTCCTTGTTCGCTCAGCAGCAAATTTGCATAGGCTTCTCCCGCTTGCTGCTCTATGCCTCCGTCCTGCTTCACAATCACAAACAAATTGCGGGTTAGGGGATACTTACCGCTCTGAAATGCGGGTGTGTTCAATTGATTGCGCTGATTAGAACATTGATTAGTCAGAGGTTCCTGATAAGGTGGAACGAGTTTGTCAAGCGATCGCCCGATGGGTAACGGCTTGATTGAACACTGAGGCACAACTTCCGGTGCAGAGGCAAAATAAATTCCTCCGGGTGTGGCTCCAAGTTGTCGTAACGCTTCCGTTGTTGTTCCAACAATCTGCACATTTCTACTCAGCGCTTGTCCGCCTAACACTTCCTCAACAAACAGTTCGACGGTGCCGCCCGACTCCGCACTGCGAGAAATAGGTGTAATAGGCAAATTCGGCCCGCCCACTTGCTGCCAGTTATCAATCTGCCCTGTGTAAATTCTCTTGAGTTGCTCAACGCTCAAGCCTGGAACATTGAGACTCGGATTGACAGCAACTGCCAGACCATCGATTGCGATCGTAATCTGTTTTAGCGTTAATTTCCGAATTTGCGCCCGTTGATACTCTTCATCACTCACGGGGCGCGACGACTGAGCAAAGGCGAGATTCCCGTCAATCAACGCCTTGATTCCCGTTCCAGAGCCTGGACTGCCCGTAGTCGGTTCTGTGTACTGCAAGCGATATTCTGGACGCGCCGCTTGTAGTGCCCCATCTACGGCAAGTCGAATCGGTGCCCAAGAGGTACTGCCACCATAGCGAAACAATCCTGATGGAACATTTTGAACTTGTGCGAACGTTCCACTACTGAGTTGTCCAGAATTTGTGGATTGTCCAGAATTTGAGGCAGTGTCTGACTTACTAGCCGGAGTACTGCTTTGCACTATCGGCACACCAAAATTCCCTGAGCGCTGAGTAAACCACCAGAATGCTCCGCCTAAAAGTCCTGCCGTTACCAAAAGCGAGGCAATTAATGCAGGTGTTTCATTTTTTTGAGACATAAAGAATCCAGTGATGTTGCAGAGAAAAATTAGTTGCGATCCACCGGCATAAAGTCAAAGCCTGTCCCTGATCGAGTGCCTGGAACGACTTTAACCAGTTGAATTCCAGCATTGCGATCGCCTGATGGTAAAAATCGCACGGTTTGAGATGCTCCTGTTGCTGAAAAGTTAGCGGTAGCTAGGGCTTGCTGTACGCCTTGTCGAGTTGGATTTTGCTGTAATGCCGCGATAAACGCTTGAGTGGCATCGTACGCGATCGCCGATCGCCAATTGACATCTGCTCCCCAAAGCTGACGCGACCCGACTACAAAGGGCGATCGCGGATTACTTTCGATATGCCAAGGCACGGCGACGATCATGCCCTCCGCTTGCTGTCCTCCTTCTAAGGTTTTGGGCGTGTAGACATCATCTCCGCCTAGCAGAGAGCTACCCTTTTGATTCGCCTGAACGACTTGCAATGCTTGATCTAATGTTCCCGTGTTGGCTGCCAACATAAATGCTTTGGCTCCTGACTTGCGGGCTTGGTCAACCGCCCGTGCTGCACTAAAATCAGAACTCGAGAAATCAAATTCATCTGAAACTTGTCCGCCGACCAGCGACATGGCGGTGAAAAATTCAGATTTGAGCGATTGGCTGTAGGCGCTTTGAGAATTGAAAAAAACAGCGACAGTTTTCTGTTGCAGCGTTTTTGCGGTATATTCCGCCAGCGCTCGGGCCGCAACATAATCACTCGGGACAGTGCGAAACACGTATTTCCCCAAGCCTGAGAGTTTCACACTGGTACTGATGGGCGAAATGCTCACGAGCTGACCGGAGTTGTAAACGCTGCCTGCGGCTAAGCTGACATCGCTGGCATAATGCCCGACTACGCCCAAAATATTGGAATCTTGAACAAAGGCATTGGCGAGTTTTTTGGCGGTTTCAGGATCGTTATCGTCGTTCGCGATCGCAACCTTCAACGCCACGCCGTTTATGCCACCCGCTCGATTAAGGTCGTTCTGCGCCTGCGCCACGCCGCGCAAAATCTCGGCAGAGCCTGCCAAATCTGTTTTAATCGGTACGGCAACTGCAATTGTGTAGGCTTTGCGTTGTCCAATTCGAGCATTGTTGAGATAAATCAACGTCTCTGGCGCATTTTTATACTTCTGCATTGCGGGCTCAAACATCGTCACCGCTTCGGGATATTGGGCCGATCCGATCGCATTTACGCCCGCCTGTTTGAGTGAATTAAACTCTGGGTTGGATGATTCTGAAGGTAAAAGAATGCGTTCTCCAGTGCTAATCCGGTCTTGCAGTGAAGCAGTTTGCGGGCTGACGGTGGACGCCGTATCGAATTTCATCCCTGATCGTTGTATGAACCACCAAAACCCGCCGCCTAATAATCCTGCGGTAATCAAAAGCGAAATGATCAAGGCTGGGGTTTCGTTTTTTTGGGACATTTTTTTGGGACACTTTCGGGACACAGTGTTACAGAATTCTGGAAACGAGCTTATAGATCAGTTGGAAAAAGATCACGATCGCAACCACGACCAAGCCTCCTACAATTGCCAGAAACAGCACGTTAAGAAACGAGTTTCCCAGCGCGACAAAGGTAGATGCTCGATGCAGTTGACCAAAAAAACCGACGATGCCAAACGTGATGGCTCCTAAAATCACCAGATCGACTTTTTCAATGACTCGGAGGCGCTGTGCCAGAACTAAAATGCCGAGCAAGATCAGCCAAAAGCCACCGCTAATCCAGGTTGTTCCTAGCAAACTGACGAGCGCGATCGCGATTAATCCTGCCTCGAAACCTGTGAAAGCCGCACCGCGCAAAAGGCTAGCCATTGATAATGCCGGAAGTGTGGATCTCTGAGGCGCAAGCGGAGAGGGAGCAGGCGAGGAGGGAGTCGCAGGGGGAGATGGAGTTGCGATCGGTGGACTCATGGCAGGCGGTTTAGAAGCGATCCTTCGGAGCTTCGTGGAGCGAATCGCTTCTAAAACATCTTGTGCGGATTGAAAACGCTGACTCGGATTAGCAAGCAACATTCGATCCAGTACGTCTGCTAATACACGGCTGGGCGTCGCAAAATTTTGCCATCTCCACGTGTTGCTGTAGGCATCAAACAATTCGTTGTGAGGCTTGCCCGTGAGCAACATTACACACGTTGCAGCCAACGCATAGAGATCGGTTGAAGGATAAATCTGTCCTCCAGACACTTGCTCTGGTGGAGCATAGCCAATCGAATAAATTCCTGTAGAAGAATTTAAGTTTCCGGCGGCTTTTGTCGCGTATTTCACAGCCCCGAAATCGACCAGATAAATGCGTCCATTCCGGTGACGCATGATGTTCGACAATTTGATGTCTCGGTGAATCGATCCATTGGCGTGAACGAATTCTAGAATTTTGAGACATTCCTTCAGGACGGCCACACACTCTGATTCCGAAAATTTTCCCTTTTGGAGAAACTCGTCTTCGAGCGTTTGCCCGTCAATGAATTCTTGGACTAAATAAAAAAACTTATCGTTTTGCTTCGTCGATGAATTTGCCACAGAGAGTTCAAAAAACGCGAACAAATCAGGGATTTGAGGATGTTCCCGTCCCAGTTGTTCTAGCGCCTCTGCTTCTCGCTCAAACAAATCTTGAGCAATCTTAAGCTGCGTCGTGCTGAGATGCCCCGACGGCTGAAATTGCTTAATTACACAAGAGCGCAATCCGGGCGTGTAGCGATCGCGTCCTAAAAAAGCTGCCCCAAACCCTCCCTGTCCTAATAGTTTGACTGGTAGGTACCGACCCACCAAGATTAATGGCATCCCGCAGTTAGTACAAAACTTTTGCTGAACCGTTTTCAGGGTCGCGGCATCATCAAGGTCAGGGAAAATATTAGTTGGTCGAGAACAACCCGGACGAGTGCAATGAAGCTGCATAACAGGGGGAGGGGGATTTGAGATCTAACTTAACCCAAGATGAGATGAGCGGCACTAGTTCTTAGTATTCCTTATGTATAACTAGTTCCTAGTAGTTTGCCACGCTAATGCCCCTAAGTCATAAGTGTTTCTCGTCTGCGAGCAATATAAGCAAGGACGAGAAAGCTACGCTGCCTCTATACCTTTCCCCACATTTCAAGTCCTATCTCATCTCACACAGATCCCCAGCTTGACTACTGAATCAGCTCCTCGTTGCTAATTTTCCATCTCTGGTATTCCTCGATTATTGCTTGCGGCTTGAAGCATAGCTTTTAAGCTTTGGGGTTCAGGATAGCTTTTAGATTCACGTCGCTCGAAACTTACGGCACGAGGGGTAAACTTGGGCAAAATCTCGCGACAAAATGCATCCGCCGCTTTAGAACGATATCGATTGGGGTTAATAATGACAGACAAGGTGCGCTTCACGATGACATCATCAATCTTGGCACGATGCAGCATTCCCATCTGGAGTTCTTTCTCGATCGCAGAAACAGAGACAAATGATGCTCCCAAGCCAGACTGTACTGCATTTTTGATCGCTTCAATCGAGTTCAGTTCCATCTCAATTTTGAGGCGGCGAGTTTCAATGCCGCAGCGTGCCAATACCTGATCAATTACCTTCCGAATCGTTGATTGAGAATCGAGGGCAATAAACTGCAATCGATACAAATCGTCCTTCTGAATTGTTTCTGTTCTAGAAAGAGGGTGGGTCGGTGGCAAAATCAGCGCGAGTTCGTCTTCAGCATAAGGAATAATTTCCAAAGAATCTTGAAGTTCTGGAGAAATTTCTCCCCCAATAATTGCCAAATCGATCTGACCGTTTGCCACGCTCCAAGATGTCCGTCGTGTGGAGTGAACATGAAGCTGAACCGCAACATCCGGATACTGCTGGCGAAATAGCCCGATCATGCGAGGTAGTAGATAAGTTCCCGTCGTCTGACTCGCTCCGATGATTAATGTGCCTCCTTGAAGGTTTTGCAGGTCTTCTAGCGCTCGGCATGTCTCCTGACACAACGTTAAGATCTTCTCGCCATAGCTCAGTAGCAGATGTCCTGCCTCGGTTAGCTGCGCTCGTCGCCCACCCCGATCGAACAACGGCACGTCCAACTGCCGCTCAAGATTCTGCACTTGCAAACTCACTGCGGGTTGGGAAACATATAAACTATCGGCTGCGCGCTTAAAGCTTCCCTCAGTGGCGATCGCTTTGAGAATGCGTAACTGATCGAGAGTAAAAGGAAGGTCAGACATACGGCTTAACCAGAAATGTGTGTAAGGAGCGTGGCGTAAAAAATAGACTCAGTACATTAACGTTTTGAGCGCAACCTATTAGCTAAACGACAAGAAGTTTAAGAAAAATTACAAATTGAGCTAACTTGCAAAATTTCCTTAAATGCTGGACACGGCAAGCAGCATGGGGAAACTAAGCAAAAGAAGCGTACATGAGGGGGATACTAAGGACTTTCTGAATTTACCAGGAATTGTGGGAATTGCTCTTAATTCATGAGCAATCTCCTAGAGTCTTGCAAGGAGAATCGTATCCTGTTTTCTACAGTCTTGATCCCGCTTGCGGAATTCCTCATAATGTAGAGTCTGCGCATGACCTTTTACAGGTCATTGCAACAAGTGGACTGAATTTTAAGTGCGACTGGATTTAAGGTGTTCGAGTTCCGCTCTTCTCCTTAAATTTCTGCTTCATGAGGTAGGCGCAATATCGACTGCAGCCTGCGCTTCGTGCTACCTCTTGAATTGCAGTTGCGCCAATATTTAGATTAATTACCCGAAAGTGTGGCTAAGCGATAAGCTGTAACCTATACCGGATCTACTTTTCTTGATTTTCTATGGTGTTTGACTGGTTGACGCCTAGCCACTTTGTAATCATTGGCCTATTGGTTGGGTTTGCGATCGCTCATAGCGGACTTGCCGCATTACGTCCTTGGGCAGAGAAAAAAATTGGAGCGCGGCCTTATCGAGTGTGCTTTGCGCTAGTTAGTCTCGGGATTGCGGTTCCAATGATTATTTATTTCTTCAATCATCGCTACGATGGGTTGATCCTTTGGGACGTAAGAGGAGTTCCGGGCATCGGTGCGATCGTGTGGATCCTGTCAGCGATTTCGTTTCTTTTTTTATATCCTGCAACTTTTAATCTTTTAGAGATTGCCGCAATTCAGAAGCCCCAAGTCCATCTCTACGAGACTGGCATTATCAGGATTACAAGACATCCTCAGATGGTGGGTCAAGTGATTTGGTGTATTGCTCATACGCTTTGGCTAGGAACAACGTTTACACTCGTCACCTCTTTAGGCTTGATCTTGCATCATCTATTCGGAGTATGGCACGGCGACCAACGCCTTACGGCTCGGTACGGAGCAGCGTTTGAAGCGGTGAAAGAACGCACGTCGATCGTTCCGTTTCTCGCGATTGCACAAGGAAAACAGCCTCTGAGGTGGACAGAGTTTTTGCGTCCTGCCTATGTCGGAGTGGCTGCATTTGTTGGATTATTTTGGTGGCTTCACCCTATTTTGATCGATGCAACAAGCAACGTAGCCTGGTAGCATGATCCCAGCGTTAGTAAAATTCATTAAACTATGCAATCAGGAATCAGCGAGCAGGCTTTCAGAAGCGAGGTCCTCGAATCTTCTACTCCTGTTCTTGTTCATTTTTGGGCACCCTGGTGTAGTATTTGTCGCTTGATCGAACCGTCGCTCAATCAGCTTTTGGCAGAGTGGGGTGGACAACTGAAACTCATCGGGATCAACGCCGATGAGAATCTCAGACTGGCTAGCAGCTACCGAATTGCTACTCTCCCAACGGTCATTCTATTTCAGGGTGGTCGGGTGTTGCATCGGCTAGATAGCTATCAGAAGCGCGATGAACTACGGGCGATTCTTCAAGAGACTTTGACTTTAACAAATAAACAACCCCAGTCGATTTCGCGTTAGACGCGGTTTTATAAAATCTTTATTGAGGAGGAGCGATCGCATAGGTCGCTCTTTTTCCTATGCTAAATTCTTAAAGAATCTAAAGTGTTTGCTTATCTTACTGACAATTTTGACTATAAATTGGAAATCCAAAGTCTGAAGCGTAAATCCAAAGTCTGAAGACGGAGGAACTCTCTAACAATATCCTTAACTTTGGATCTAGGGTGTCCCACAGTCCAAGAAATTGACTACCCTGGATAGTAAAGAAATCTAAACTAGGCGTGAGTGATGGAATTCATATATCAGTATGCCTGGCTTATTCCGGTTCTGCCCCTAGCGGGTGCGATGCTGGTCGGTCTAGGGCTGATTACATTTAGCAAAGATGTCAACCGACTTCGGAGCGCTAACTCGGTGTTCATCGTGTCGCTGATTGGAGCGGCGATGACCCATGCATTTAGTTTGTTTTGGAGTCAACTGCACGGGCATGAACCCTATGTTCAGTCCTTTGAATGGGCAGCCGCTGGAGATTTTCACCTGTCGATGGGATATGTCATCGATCCCCTCTCCTCGCTGATGCTTGTGATTGTGACCACCGTAGCGTTTCTGGTGATGATCTACACCGATGGCTACATGGCTCACGATCCGGGATATGTCCGGTTCTATGCGTATTTAAGCTTATTCAGTTCCTCAATGCTGGGGTTGGTAATTAGCCCTAACCTGGTTCAGGTCTACATTTTCTGGGAACTGGTGGGCATGTGTTCATACCTGCTAATCGGATTTTGGTATGACCGAAAAGCGGCGGCTGATGCCTGCCAGAAAGCGTTTGTGACGAACCGAGTGGGTGACTTTGGATTGCTACTCGGCATTTTGGGTTTGTATTGGTCTACTCGCAGCTTCGATTTTGGCGTGATTGGAGAACGCCTCCAAGATCTCGTTGCGACGGGATCGATGAGTGGCTTTCTTGCTGCGCTGTTTGCAATTTTGGTTTTTCTAGGACCAGTGGCAAAGTCGGCACAGTTTCCGCTGCATGTCTGGCTACCTGACGCGATGGAAGGCCCGACTCCAATTTCGGCACTGATTCATGCGGCGACGATGGTTGCGGCAGGAGTCTTTCTCATTGCGCGGATGTTCCCTGTGTTTGAAGGCATTCCAGCGGCAATGAATGTGATTGCGTGGACAGGAGCATTCACGGCATTTTTGGGAGCAACGATCGCAATCACTCAAAACGATATCAAGAAGGGCTTGGCGTACTCCACCATGTCTCAGTTGGGCTACATGGTGATGGCCATGGGAGTTGGTGCTTATAGTGCAGGCTTGTTTCACTTAATGACCCATGCCTATTTCAAAGCCATGCTGTTCTTGGGATCGGGGTCTGTCATCCACGGAATGGAATCTGTAGTCGGTCATGATCCGGCTTATGCTCAGGACATGCGAATGATGGGTGGCTTGCGGAAGTACATGCCAATGACCGCCTTTACCTTTTTGATTGGAACGCTCGCCATTTCGGGAATTCCTCCCTTTGCAGGGTTTTGGTCAAAAGATGAAATTCTCAGTTCTGCCTTTGCGTCTAACCCGGCTCTTTGGCTAATCGGGTACGGAACGGCGGGCATCACGGCGTTCTACATGTTCCGCATGTACTTCTCTACCTTTGAAGGAAAATTTCGAGGAACAGATGCTACGGTAAAGCAGAACATTCGCAACGAGCAACTTCAGAGTTTGGGCTTGGCCTTTGGTCCGGGCGCGATGGATCCAAGAGAACTGACTATGGACGCGCCACATGGCGAAGAGGTTGATCCTGGACACGATGAGCATCACGCTCATGAGCCGCATGAGTCACCTTTGACCATGACCCTGCCATTGCTCATTTTGGCGATTCCCTCGACATTGATTGGATTGACGGGAACTCCCTTTGCCAATTACTTCGAGGAGTTTATCCATGCTCCAGGTGAAGCAGTGCAATTAGCCTCTGAAGCTGGACAGGAAACTTTGTCTGAGTTTTATGTGATGGCCGGAAGTTCGGTTGGAATTTCGCTGATCGGCATCTCGCTGGCAGTGCTAATGTATCTGTCGCGGAAGATTGATCCGGGCGCGATCGCTGCTAAAATTCCGTTCTTCTATCGGCTCTCGAAAAACAAGTGGTACTTCGATGAAATCTATGACCAGTTGTTCGTTCAAGGCAGCCGTCGGTTAGCACGACAAGTTCTGGAAGTCGATTCTAAAGTTGTAGATGGCGTCGTCAATCTCGCAGGTTTGGTGACGCTGTTAACGGGTGAAGGGCTGAAATACTTAGAAAATGGTCGCGCTCAGTTCTATGCACTCATTATCTTCGTAGCAGTGCTGGGGTTAGTGATTTTCTCAGGCGTTTCTTGAGTCTGGGGATCACAGTCCTAGTAATCGGTCAGGCAATCTGATGAGGGATGAAACAAAGAATCTAACTTCACTTCATCCCTCATTCTTAGTTTGGCGAAGTACTAAGTCACTTTGCACGACAAGCTGAGATCAAGATTTAGGCGACTTGCCTTCTAAATGCTGACTCCACAGATAATCTAGACTAGCGATAAATAAATCTTAATAACGGGATGCTAACTGCAAATTTTCCTTATCTCACCGCGATCATTTTGTTTCCGATCGCGGCTTCTCTTCTGATTCCGATTATTCCAGACAAGGATGGTAAAACCGTTCGCTGGTATTCCCTCATCATCGGGCTGATTGATTTTGCACTCATCGTTTACGCGTTCTATACGCAGTACGATTTTTCGAGTCCAGAACTTCAGCTGTTCGAGCGATATGCTTGGGTTCCTGCGCTGGATTTGAACTGGTCTGTCGGCGTTGATGGACTGTCGATGCCGCTCGTGATTCTGACCGGATTCATTACAACATTGGCAATTTTGGCGGCTTGGCCTGTCACCTTTAAACCCCGGTTGTTCTATTTTCTGATGCTGGTGATGTACGGCGGACAGATTGCTGTCTTTGCTGTTCAAGACATGCTGTTGTTCTTTCTGACCTGGGAACTTGAGCTGATCCCGATTTATCTGCTGCTCTCAATTTGGGGCGGTAAGAAGCGGCTGTATGCTGCGACTAAGTTCATCTTGTATACCGCAGGGGGATCGCTGTTCATCTTGGTCGCTGCGTTGGCAATGGCATTCTATGGCGACACTGTCACGTTTGATATGCGATCGCTCGCTGCCAAAAGCTACCCGCTCGTTTTTCAGCTTTGGGTCTATACGGGGTTTCTGATCGCCTACGCCGTCAAACTGCCGATTATTCCCCTCCACACGTGGCTCCCAGATGCTCACGGTGAAGCTACGGCTCCGGTTCATATGCTATTGGCAGGTATTCTACTGAAAATGGGTGGCTATGCTCTAATTCGTATGAATGCCGAAATGCTGCCAGCGGCTCATGCAACCGTCGCGCCCGCGTTGGTTATTTTAGGCGTGGTGAATATTATTTACGCAGCGCTAACCTCGTTTGCGCAGCGCAACCTGAAGCGAAAAATTGCGTACTCGTCGATTTCGCACATGGGATTTGTGCTGATTGGGATCGCATCGTTTACCGATTTAGGCTTAAGCGGAGCCGTTTTACAGATGGTTTCCCACGGGTTAATCGGAGCGAGTTTATTTTTCTTGGTAGGGGCTACTTACGATCGCACTCATACTCTCATGCTTGATGAGATGGGCGGTGTTGGCAAACAAATGCCTAGAATTTTCTCAATGTTTACAGCTTGTTCTTTGGCATCTTTAGCGTTGCCTGGCATGAGCGGTTTTGTTGCCGAACTGATGGTGTTTGTTGGATTTGCCACAAGCGACGCTTATGGCATGACCTTCCGAATCATTGTGGTCGGTTTAGCCGCGATCGGAGTAATTCTTACGCCCATCTACTTGCTCTCGATGCTGCGAGAAATCTTCTACGGTCCTGAGAACAAAGAGCTTACGTCTCATGAAAAACTAGTCGATGCTGAACCACGAGAAGTATTCATCATCGCCAGTCTGCTTGTGCCAATCATTGGAATTGGCTTCTATCCCAAGCTGCTCACTCAAATTTACGATTCTAAGACCGTTTCTTTAACAGCACGATTGCGGGCGGAAGTTCCGACAATTGCAAAACTCAATGACGCGCCTGCTCTAGCTTCTAAAGAAGCGTTGTCAGCCCCTGAAATTCGCTAGCTTTAGTCTAGTCCTATGATAAAAAGCGGGTTCTATCACTTTGGTAGAACTCGCTTTTTATATTGAGATGAATTTATTGAGATCAAACAGCTACCAGACCAGTGATGTTTTCATTAATTACGATTTGGAGAGCCTTCGTTGCGGTTAAGAACCGAATCTGTAGGCAGACAGAGTAGATTATCACCCTGAGTACGAATCATACCTTTTTGACGCAGCTTACCCATCAATCGAGTCACAGTCACGCGAGTCGATCCGATCGCACTACCAATTTGAGCATGAGTCAGAGGAAAAGGCAGACAATAGCCTTCGTCTGTCGGTTCACCGTACTCCTCAATGAGCAGCGTCAGAAAACCAAGCAGTCGATCAATCGTTCGACGCTGGCCCAATGTGCTAAGCCAAAGTAGCTTGCGCTGGTGCTGATAACGGAACGCATCTAAAACCTCACGGCGGAAGTGAGGCCAGTTGTCTAAATCGTGCCAATACATCCAGACCACTGAGGTTTGATCAACGTGAGCGTAAGCCTGAAGCGTAAATGGCGATTGCGCCACAATCTCAAAGGGTTGACCTGTACCAACAAAGCCCAGAAATGCTTCTTCTGGACTGACCCGTGCCAAACGAGCCGCATTGCTTCCGGTAGCATTAACTTGTGCTGTACCCACTAGACGCACTGCTCCTTTCTGCACAAGGTAGAGCAGACCGGGACGAGTCGGAACTCGTTCATCCTTGCTGAAGTTACGGATGCGGTAATGTTCTTGTGCCCAGTCAATGATTCTCTGCCAGGTGAGAAAGGGGCGAGCTGCTTCTGAATTTTGTTGAGGGGATACTGAGTACATAGTGTAAGAGGCTGCTAGAGAACAACTGTGGATGCTTTGACAAGCGCTGAGACAGCGTGAGTCATAAAATTGGACTCATTCCTTCAAGCGAAACTCTGATTGTTTGAGTGGCCCTCGAAGTTTCTGTACTTGACTGTCATAAAGAGTATACGAAAAGAACGATGCGTTGCCCGTGATTTCACGGGACTCAACACCAATTTCAGCATTGATCGGTAGTAGCGCTTAAGTTTAATCACGAAACCGAACCCTACTTCAGAGCATCAACCGTAAATATCATGAATTCTAACGTACCTACGGTTACTTATCCTACGCTTCGCATATTGTTACTGGCGCAAATTGATGAAGCAATCCGCCTTTGGGGGGATGTTTTGGTAACAAAACGATCGCTTCATCCTACCTCTATTCGCGCAAATGCCCTCGTTTCGGGGCTTTTACACTCTATTGATGTTGTGAAGAGGGTACCATCAGAAACGCTGATTTCTACGTATCGCTCCGCCATTGCACTGAAGTTAGCCTCTCGTTTTGACTACTCAGCAATGCACATTGCCAGTCAGCTTGTTGAAATTCTGTATAGTGATGATACAAAAATTCCTGGAATGAGTACTATTTTGGCGAGATTGCTTTTGCGTGATCTTACGGTAACAGTAGTTTCATCAGGATTCCTGGAATTTAGGTTTTGCGATCGCGCGATCGCAACTTGGTTGCATTCCCTGATTGATCTGAAAGACGAAGACTTACGGTATGGTTCTTTCGAGATAACGCAAAATAATAGTGACTTTGATTCTGGCTCGTCAAAAGTCTTTTTCTGCCAGTCCACTCACGCTCGCTGTTGCGCATTGCTGAGGTTGGCACGGCAAAGTGATCTTGACTCAATAGAACAGGCTTGTTGGTTGAATAGTCTAGATCAACTCTTATTACAAGAGTCGGTTGAGCGGAAACTACTTTCTCAATTTATAGCGGTAACAGACGGATTCCTTGACAACAATTTCCTAGAGATGGCAGTTGCGTTGAGCCATGCATTCCACCAATTTGAGAGATCGTGTCACATCGTTGGTGCATCTCAAGCTCTAAATCGGCATCTTTTGCAGTGTCGATTAGGATTAGTGATGATTACCCATCGTCTACTACGATCGCTGCTGGAGCAGAAGTTAGGTGTTCCTGCGCCGTTAGAACTATAGTTGAACCGTTAGTCAGACCGTCTATGGTGGTTTCACGAAAACCGTGTGTTATCAGCTTTAAGTCACAGAAATGTCATCTCAACGTCATAACTTATTTTTATCTACCTAAGGGGTGACAAAGCTGAGAAATGCAGATATAGTTAATCTTGTGTGAGGAGCGAACCAGCAAGAGTACCGAGACGAAACACGGCCAGTCGTCGGTACTCTTTCTGATTTTAAAGCGATTTTCACAGAGACTTTTATATTGCACGCCGCAGACTGTTGTGCCTCACGTTAGAAGAGGTAGATACAGATCGACAGCAACTCAGAGCAAGAATTCTTCGATCGCGGCGGCAGCGCCATCCAGCTCTACGGTTGGTGCAACCCACTGAGCATGTTGCTGAACTTCTTCGGGAGCGTTGCCCATTGCCACGCCAATGCCAGCGTATTGAATCATTTCTAGATCATTGAAGTTGTCGCCCATGACCATCACGTTTTCGGGCTGCAATCCTAGCAATTCCTCGGCAAGATACTTCACGGCTAAGCCTTTGTTGGCAGCAGGATGAGTTGCTTCAAAGAAGGTGGCAACTGATTTGGTGAGATACAGTTCTGCGGGAGTGTACTGCTCTTGCAATGATCCCAACATGGAGCCAATGAGTTCTGTATCGTCGCTAAGGGCGAGAACTTTAGTCGGCTCGGTTATCAAAGTAGAGCGCAAATCACCAACGGCGATCGCTTCAATTCCGGATCGCTCAGAATAAGCTTTTGTTTCGGGCGTGATTTCTCGCACGTACAACTGATCATTGATGTAGAAATGGACGGATAGTAGCGATCGCAGGGCAGGCGTCTCGAAGTAATCTAGCAGCGATAGCACCATTGCTTTAGGAACTGCCAAATGCTGATGTAGAGTTTGCGTTTTGGGATCTTGTATCCATGCGCCTTGATACGCGATTAGCGGCAACGATGACCCAACCACTTGATGGAAGCGCAACGCTGACTGATACATACGACCCGTTGCGATCGCAACTTGAATTCCGTTTTTCTGTACAGTGTGAATCAGCCGAAGGACAGGTTCACGGATATCATTAGACTTGCCCGCAATTGTGCCGTCGATATCTAGAACAAGTAGCTGGATGTCTGACTGATGCATAAAGGCAAAGGATGGGTAAAGGATAATAATTGCTGACTGCAAGCCTCAAGATTTTAAAGTGAATTCTTCGCTTTTCACATTGCACGATTGATTATTCTGCTTTCGTTCTTCCTTGCGGTTCTTACAGAGTTGCGCTCTGCGCTAATCGTGTTGCACAGGCGTCTACCATCCTTCGTCTACCATGTCTGAAGTTAAACATCCTCGTAAGGTCAGTCGCCAAATTTTATTGGTTACGCTTTGGCTAACGCTGCTGATCTTGGCGGTGAAAGTGGGGGCGGGGTGGTCAACGCGATCGCTGGCGCTGTTGGCCGAGTCGTTGCACACGCTGATCGATGGGTTCAGCGCTGTTTTGAGTTTGATTGCGCTTTCATCGTCACCTCAGCGACCTTCGGGGCGGGAGGTGTGGGGGCATGGGCGGCTGGAGACGGCGTTAGCGCTGCTGTTGGTTGGCTTTTTGGGATTTGCGTGCCTGAGTCTGCTTGGACTATCGATCGAGCAATTGATCACGAGTCCCAGTCTTTTGATGATGCCGTCGGTGAGAATGCGATTCTCGTTGATTATTATCCTGGCGGTTGTGTTTCTTGGAAGTCTAGCTTTGGCTTACTTTCAGCGTCGATTGGCAAAAACGCTCGATAGTTCTCTGTTGCGGCTGAATGCAAATCAGATTTTGCGGGATGCTTGGTTGACGTTTTTGTTGCTGATTGGATTGGTAGGCATTTGGCGGGGCTACTACTGGCTTGATCCCCTCATGACGATCGCGCTGGTGGTGACGGCAATGTTGAGTTGTTGGCGGGTGTTGAATTGGCAACTCCCGCTGGTGGTGCGGCAAATGGCGATCGCGCCAGAAGCGATCGCGCAACTTGTGCGGCAAGTGCAGGGGGTGACGCATTGCTACGGGATTCAGTCCCGCGGGATTGTGGGACGGCAAGTGTTTGTAGAACTGCGAATGACCGTTCATCCTGAGTTTGTGGCAATGAGTCCGTGGATTATGGAACAGATTGAGGGGCGGATTCGGGAATGCTACGGCCCGGTGCAGGTGTTAATTCACATCGATGAAATGGAGGATGATCCGCAGCATCCTTTGGATTCGGTCAAGTCGGACTATCCGAGCCGTAAGTCGAATTGGGATTGAAACGCGCTGAACAGCGGTTCAAACAGGTCTACAACACGACCTCCGCTCTAAACTCTGATTTCATCGGCAAAGCTTTGGCGACGCTCAAACTCAAACGGGCCTGCGAGAGAACCCCAAAGTTGTTCGTCTGTTTGAGGATCGCGACCGCGATCGAGGCTATAAAACTTTTGATTGTCAATCTCGAACTCGTTATCTAAATAGGATGTCTTGCCATCGCGAACGATGATGCATCCTTTTCCTGGTTCGACTTGTCCTTTAAAGCTGTGTCCCGTCCACTCTGCATAGGACGTGCATCCTGACATTAGTTCTAGCTGATCCGCTTTCAAGTCTTTCAACCGCTCTGGATGGCGTGCTGCACCATAAAATTTCTGCTCGTCCTTCACGAGGTAATTCTCGATCGCGATTTTGCCGTTCTGTTCAACAAGCTTCAGCACTCTCAATCGGTAAGGCTTGTTTAACATGTAGTCGTAGGCTTGCTCCAGAAAAAGACTCACGCCGTTTAGCAACTCGAAGGGCAACGGGCGCATACAGACGCGAATGTGAGCATACAGAGGAGGGTTTTCAAACGCCTGATGCTGATTGCTAAAATCCGATGCCATCCAGCGAGCAAGAGTGGCAATATCTGTCGAATGAGTCATAGGACAAGTTGGAGTAGAATCTGAAATTTATTGTACGGTGTCAGGTTCTCGCTACAATCATTCTCTGGGATCGGAAATTCGAGGAGTTCGGAATGCACACGGTAGGGATTGGGTTTTGCTTATATGCGCGATCGCTTCGGATTGGATGATCGCTGCTACAGACTAAATTGGTTGAGCGATCGCGGCGCAAGTTTTGCAGGATCGCTCAACCTGTTCAAGATGCAGAAGCAATTACAGCCCTGTTTATGCCAATGTCATAGAATACATTCGCATTTGCGGTGCAACATGTTTGAATGTTCTCTATGACAGAAGCAATTGCAGCCGATCCATTGCCGATGTCACCGCATCCATTGACAATTACACCCGATCCATTGTCAATGGATGCGCTGCGCATTCGATTGTCACCTAATGCAGAAGAATGTGCGTCAGGTGCAGCAGCAGTGACAGAGCCAACTAAAAATCCTTATGCAGAACTGGTGGGATGGGGACGGGCAACATCAAGCGATCGCTCAATTCTTTATCAAGTGATCGTTCCTTCACTTTTAACTCTTTAACCCCTTCACTCGAAACAGTAGAACCTGAGTGGCTTGAGTAAAGGTATTAAAGTTATCATCACTTACCAGAACAAGGCTTGGAGAGCGATCGGGCAATCGAGGTCCTAGCGTCATTCCTTCCAAGTTATCGATTGCGATGCCTAAGTCAGCCGTATTGAGCAACAGCCGCTTCCTCGCAAGTTGAAGACCTTTTTGATCTCCGCGCAGGCTTTCGATCTCGGCGGTATCGGTTGCAGTTCCGGTTACTGTTTGAAACAGTTTGACGTCGAACCCGCCCAAGCCGAAAGTACGCTCTAAACTGAGAAAATGCCCGGCTTGGTCAATTGATAACAGATCTGTCAGGCCATGCTCCAGCACCGCCACAGGTCTTGGTTCGAGTGGATAAACATGCTCAGCAATAATCGTGGCTCGGTTGCCTTCAATTAGATAATGCAACAGCCGATTTTTAGCAACACGTTGGGGATTCGGAGCCTCTAGATCTTGAATCAATGGAGCTTCTACAGCTGTAAATAAGCGAAATGGCTCAGCCGCTATCCCATTTGAGCTAACCGTAAGCGCTTCAAAGCCTAAATTGTCTCGAATGCCTCTCTGCTGCACAGGTTTAGAGTCATCAGGCAAATAGCGTTCTGGAATGGCTAGTTTGCGACGGAGTTGCCCCGTTTTCAAATCAAATTCCCCAATAAATGGCGGAACGCCTTCTTTCACAGCGCCTTCGCTAGAGATGAATAAAGAGCCAGTTTGAGACAGCGCAATGCCTTCGGTGTCAATTGTTTTAGCCGCAAACGTTTTGCCGGTTTCGTCTTTTAGCAACGTGACATCCTGCACATCAACCTGTTTAAGACTGGGTTGCTTTGATGTCGTATCTATTTGCAGCTTCAGCGTGTAAAACCGAGCGGGAGCGCGATCGCTGCGATCATCCGACACGGCATAAAACTGATCTTGCTGGCGATCGTAAGTAATACCCGACAGTCCTCCGACTGCGGTGTCCTTAAACGCTTTGGTATCGAGGGTGTAGCTTCCCAGAAACTCCAACGATAGCGGTAGAAATAATCGATCTTCTGCGCTGACTTGAGGCAGACTGCACGCCGACAGCAACCCCGTTAATACGATCGCACTTCCCGCCAATGCGATCGCTGCACCTGCTCTTGTTCCAGCTTTCCGTGCAATTGCTGCCCCTGCCTGCCAAATTTGTCGAATGTACTCAAACATTCAACTCCTCCAAACTCTAACGTCGTCAGTTTCTGTTTCAATGTAGCAGTGATCCTCAGACTTTCCCGTTCAAAGCACTTCACCTAAAGGTGCTTAAATGATTGAAGCCATTTAGCCCCCTTGATCATCCTGTGTCTGACTCTCCTAAGCCGAAGCGATCGCTCGCTGGAATTGCTGGAATTGTGGCGATCGCCACTTTGATTAGCAAAGTCTTTGGACTGGTGCGACAAGTTGCGATCGCGGCTGCGTTTGGAGCCGGAGCAGCAGCAGGGGCGTACAACTTCGCTTATGTGATTCCTGGCTTTCTGTTTGTGCTTTTGGGCGGAATTAACGGCCCGTTCCACAGCGCGATCGTCAGTGCCCTTGCGAAGCGCAAACGCGAAGAAATAGCACCTGTTGTCGAAACGATCACAACTTTAGTGGGTGGATTGCTGTTGCTGTTGACGATCGGCATTATCGTTTTTGCTGAACCGTTAATGCATCTAACCGCCCCTGGACTGTTTGTTTCTCAAGCCGAAGCAGCAGCAAGAGGGTTAAGTCCTGAACGTGTGCAGACCCTCCAGCTCACACGCGACATTGCGATCGTGCAGCTTAAAATTATGGCTCCGATGGCGGTCTTAGCTGGACTAATTGGTATCGGTTTCGGAACGCTCAATGCCGCAGACCAGTATTGGCTCCCGTCGATTAGCCCATTACTGTCAAGTTTGGCTTTGATTGTGGGTTTGAGCGGTTTAGCGGTTTCGCTTGGATCAGACATTCTCAAGCCAGAATATGCGATGTTAGGCGGTGAAGTGCTGGCATGGGGAACGCTGCTCGGAGCTGTACTGCAATGGCTGATTCAACTACCCGTACAGTGGCGATCGGGATTAGGCGGCTTGCGCTTGCGCTTCGATTTCAATCGCCCTGAAGTCAAGGAAGTCCTTAGAGTAATGGGGCCTGCAACGTTTTCATCGGGAATGTTGCAGATTAATCTTTGGACAGATTTGTTTTTTGCTTCGTTTCTAAAAAATGCTGAGGCGGCTGTTTCTGCAATGGGGTATGCTGGACTGCTCATCCAAACCCCTTTGGGAATTCTCTCGAATGTAATTTTAGTCCCGCTCCTGCCAGTCTTTTCTCGCCTCGCTGCGCCAGAAAACTGGGATGAACTCAAGCAGCGAATTCGTCAAGGACTGCTCTTAGCCGCAGTTGCAATGTTGCCGCTAAGTGCGCTGATGATTGCGTTAGCGTATCCGATCGTTAGTGTAATTTATGAGCGGTATGCTTTTAATCAAGCTGATGTCGAACTGACTGCAGCGATTTTGATCGCTTACAGCGTTGGCATGTTTGTTTATTTAGGTCGGGATGTGCTAGTTCGTGTCTTTTATGCTTTGGGTGATGGCGATACGCCGTTCCGCATTAGCATCGTCAATATCTTCCTAAACGCTGTTTTCGATTATTTCTTAATTAATCTATTAGGTGCTCCGGGATTAATTTTAGCGACGGTCTGCGTTAATTTAATCTCGATGCTGGTGCTGCTGTGGTTTCTTGATCGCAAATTAAACGGCTTGCCTTGGCGAGAATGGGCTTTCCCGGTTCTGGGCTTGACGATTGGTAGTGTTGTATCGGGTGTTGCTGCTTGGGGAACGTTGAATTTTATTGGGCAATGGGGGCAGCAAAACTTTCTCAGTCATTTAATCGAACTTTGCATTGCGGGTTCAGTTGGGTTAGCCGTCTTCGCTCTGATTGCAATGCAGTTAAAATTACAAGAAGTAGACCTTTTCGCTGATCGTATTCGCCAACGCTTACTCCGAAGATGAAACCTTATACCGTCATTTACGATGGGCAGTGCAATCTCTGCTCTAACTTGGTGCAGCTATTGGAAAAGCTCGACCAAGGAAAGCGCTTTCAGTACATCCCTATGCAAGACGAAGCGGGATTAGCGCAGTTTAATGTCACACCTCAAGACTGTGAGTTTGGCATGATTTTGATTGATAACGCGATGCCAGATCGCCGTTGGCAAGGAAGTGATGCCGCCGAAGAAATTGGGCAGTTGCTCCCGCTTGGAAATGTGTTTGTTACGGCTTATCGAAATCTGCCGGGCATGAAGTGGACGGGCGATCGCGTCTATGAGCAGGTTCGAGACAATCGATATGCGCTGTTTGGCAAGCGATCAACAATCTATCAGACTGTCTATCCCTACGATTGTGAGCAGTGTTCTTCTACACCCAAGCAATCTTGATCGTGTCCAATTGTTGTGCGTTCTCCATGCTTAAATACGGCATGTCTGAATTCATCAATTCTGCGATCGCTTTGTCTAATGCCTTCTCTTTCTGACCTGAATTACGAGCAGCATCAATTCGTGATCCGCCATACTCAAAGGCTTCTACATAGCTTTTATCATTGGACGGGGCAATCTTTAAGTAGATTTGGTTCGGCTGGAAGTGACGCGATTGGCTCGGTCAACTCTGAAGGAAACGCAGCCAATGATTTAGATGAACATGCCCTGTTTCATGCTCCATTGATAGTCCTATCTCACGGCACTGAGGCTGATCCGATCCTCAACTATGGCAATAATCAAGCCCTGCTCCTATGGGAGATGGATTGGACAACCTTTACACAAACTCCCTCTCGTAAAACAGCCGAACCGATGAACCGAGAGGCGCGATCGCGTCTCCTCGCCGAAGCGAAAACAAAGGGTTATATAGACAACTATCGAGGCGTTCGGATTTCCAGTACAGGGAAGCGCTTTTGGATTGACAACGTGATTCTCTGGACAGTTCTGGATGAAGCAAGTTCTCCCTGTGGTCAAGCTGCCGCCTTTTCAAATTGGCAATACATCACTAGGTTGTGTTGATAATTATGTGAAGTTGGGCTGAATAAGCTAAAAGGCGATG
>NZ_JCACKG010000050.1:0-2020 GCF_059505265.1 Myxacorys chilensis
TCACGGTGCTGGCGCTCGGGGCCGCCGCCCTGGTCGGCTGGGGTGCGTGGAAGCTGCGGTCCATCGACCGCACCGACGTCGCCCTCGACGACCTGATCGCCGGAGGGCCGGCGAACTACCTCATCGTCGGGTCGGACTCCCGAGCGGGAGGCGACCCCCTCGACCCGGCGGCCGACGTCGACCACGCACCCCTGGCCGACACGATCATGCTGCTGCGCATCGATCCCGCCCGGCGCGACGCCCGCGTGCTGTCGCTGCCGCGCGACCTGTGGGTCGACCTCCGCTCGACGGGGGAGCGGGGCCGCATCAACGCCGCCTACGCCGAAGGTCCGCAGGCGCTCGTCGACACGCTGCGCGCCGAGCTCGGCGTGCCCATCAACCACTACGTGGAGGTGGACTTCCGGGGCTTCCAGGAGATCGTCACCGCGGTCGACGGCGTGCCCCTGTGGTTCGACCGGGCCATGCGGGACCGCAACACCGGCCTCGACGTGCTCCACCCGGGGTGCGTCACCCTCGACGGCCGGGGCGCCCTCGCCTTCGCCCGGTCGCGGCACCTGCAGTACTTCGAGGACGGCGGCTTCACGTCCGACGGCACCGGCGACCTCGGCCGGATCTCGCGCCAGCAGCTGTTCCTGCGCCGGGTGATCGACCGGGCACGGAGCAAGGGCGTGGGCAACCCGCTCACGCTCAAGCGCCTGGTCGACGTCGGGACGGCCAACGTGACCATCGACGACGAGCTGTCGGTCACGGAGCTGCTGGCGCTCGGGCGCCGGTTCTCGGCCTTCGACTCGGCGGCCCTCGAGGCCCACACCCTGCCGGTGACGCCTCGCACGACCGACGGCGGCGCCCAGGTGGTGGAGCTCGACGTCGACGGCGCCGCACCCGTCCTCGACCTGTTCCGCGACGTCGGCCCAGCCGCAGGCGACCCTCGCGCGACCACCACCACCGACCCGTCGGCGCCGCTCGATCCGGGCGAGGTCACGGCTACGGTGCTCAACAGCTCCGGCGAGGAGGGCCTGGCCGTCGAGGTCGCCGACGAGCTGGTGGCCGCCGGCTTCGGGATCGACCACTTCGGCAACGGCGAGGAGTTGGGCCACGCCCGGGAGGCGGCCACCATCGTCCGCCACGCACCGGGCGCCGAGGCGGAGGCACGCACGCTGGCGACCGAGGTCGGCGAGGTCGTCGTCCAGGAGGACACGACCCTCGGTGACGACGCCGTGGTCCTCTTCCTCGGGACGGACTTCACGGGCCTCGACGGCTCGGCGGCGACGACGAGCACCACGACCGCCGACGACCCCGGTGGCTCCGCCGGCGAGCGTCCGGACGGCCCTGCCGGCCCGACGACCTCCACTGCGACGACCACCAGCACGACCCCCGTCACGGCGAGCGTCGGGATGGTCCCGGGCGACCCGCCGCCCGGGCGCTCCTGCGGCTGATCGTCAGCCGGCGGCGGCCAGCTCGGCATCGACGTGGTCGGCCACCCACGCGCCGGCGGCGGCCATGGCCTCGGTGGAGCGCGACGCCCGGCACACCACGAAGGCGCCCTCGAGGGCGGCGAGGTACACCAGCGCCGCCCTGCGGGCGGCGTCGTCGGCGAGCCCGGCGGCGCGCAGGCGGGAGGCCAGCGCCTCCAACCAACCCTCGAAGATCTCGCCGGTCGCACGGCGGAGGCGCTCGTTGGTGCTCGCGACCTCCAGGGCGACCGTGGCGATCGGGCAGGCGTCGGCATAGCCCGACGCCTCGAGGACCGCGGCCGCCGCCGGGAAGCTCCGCCGGATGCCGGCGGCGACATCGGGGGCGTCGTCGATGATCGCCTCCACGAGCAGCTGGTAGCCGGCTCCCGAGGCTCGGAGGGCGGCCTCGGCGAGATCCTCCTTGCCGCCCGGGAAGTGGTGGTAGAGCGAGCCGATGGTGGCGCCGCCGGCGGCCACGACCGCCTGGAGGCCCGTCCCCGCGTAGCCGTGCTCACGAAGGAGGTCGGCGGTGGTGGCGACGAGGCGGTCCCTCGTGTCGTTCTGGC
>NZ_JCACKG010000051.1:0-2019 GCF_059505265.1 Myxacorys chilensis
AAATCATTACGCGTCAAACTAGATACCTCTTAGAGACTCGAGATGGTAAGAAACAGGAAGCGGAGTTAAAACGAGCCGTAGTCCTCCCGCGGGTCGATCTTCTCCCGAATGCCCTCCGGCGCCGGGTAAACCAGGAGGGGCATGACGGCGGCGAGTTCGTTCTGACTGAGCACACGCTCACGCCGGAACTCGAGGGTCGGATCATCGACCGAGGGATCGTGCACGGTCGAGAGATCCGGCAGGTCGAGCTTCGGCTCGCGGGCGGCCCCTTCCTTCATGAAGCAGCCGCGGCCGGATGCCCAGTCGAAGACCGGCCTGAGATAGGCCAGGGCGCGGGAGATGGCCCCGTTCGCGGTGCTCTTGCCGCTCTTCGGCCTCTTCGGCTTGTAGAGCTTCATGCTCTTGGAAACGTCAGCAGTAGCGAGCCCCAGGAGGGACGACTCCAGCAGCGGTCCGAAGACGTTCTCGATGGCCGCCCGGGCTTCAGCCTTCGGGTGGCCGAAGCGGTTGTTCTTGCGCCACACCCCCTTGGTCGGGCCGAACACTTCCTCAGCTTCGTCGAGCAAGGCGCCAAGGGTCACGCCCTTGGCTTCGGCCTTCGCCTTCGCAAGGCGGGTCAGCTCGCGCGGGTCCGCGCCGCGGGCGATGCTGGCGATATGGCCCATGGCGATGTCGCGGGCATCCTTGATCGAGACGGCCGGGTAGCGGCCGATCGTGATCTGCATCTTCTCGTCGCCTGCGCTCCGCGTCTGCAACGAGAAGGTCTTCGTGCCCTTCCGGGTGACGCGCAGGACGAGCCCGGTCACATGCGTGTCGCGGATCTCTAGGCGCTGGCTGGTCGGGTTCTTGAGGCCCCGGACGAATGCGTCCGTGAGGTACCGAGGGGTGGTGTCAGGCTTGTTGGGGTTGGCAGGCTTGGTCGGCATGTGTGGTCCTCGTTCTTGGCAACGAGGAAGTCGGTTCGACTGGGGATCCCGGAAGCAGAAAAATCCGGGGTGGCGCCGGGGTGGCGGAATCGCTGCGCTGAGGTGAGACCTGTGGCGACGAAGTGAGACCCGGTGAGACTCTTGCTGCGCTACGCAGCGCCTTGAGAAGAAAGCGATTTTCCCTCTCGATCTGTCTCAACCTATCTTACTGCGTATCCGGCTGTGGAAGGGTCAGCGCAGAATCATAATCCGCGTGTCGGGGGTTCAAGTCCCTCCTCCGCTACCAGCACAAGCTCCCAGAAAGACAGATAGATCTGGGATTAGCTTGGTCCTAGGAGCCCGATCGCCGGCTGTCGGGACTACGCCGGGACTACGGATGGTTCGCCGGCGCTCACTGATGCTGTCGGTGGGGCCGCAGTTCTGCAGCCAAGCTCATGCGCGCGGCAGGGAATAACACGGGTCAGGATAGGATGCGCGCGGATCGCGCCTCTGGGGCGGGCCGATGTGGCCAGGTCGGAGGGCGACCAGGGGGGCGGTGCCTCAGGTCGATTTTCTGCGCCCGTCGAGCGAGTCCTCTTACGCGGATGAACCCAAGTTCTGGTCGTCACCAATCGACCATCGAAGGACACCATGACCGCCGACTTCTCGATCACTAGCCCCGACCGCCTCCTGAAACTCCCGCAGGTCTGCGACATGCTGGGACGGTCGCGCGCCAGCATCTACCGCGACATCGCGGCCCAGGCCTTTCCCGAGCCGGTGAAGGTGGGAGCCTCCTCCCGCTGGCGCATGTCCGAGGTGCAGGCCTACATCGCCCAGCTTTCGCGCGGCGCCTGACAGTCCATGGCATCGGCCTCAAGCCGCCCTGTCACTTCGATCCCGCGGGTGAGACACGCAGCACAGTTGATCAGCGCTGGCTCATTCGTCGGATCACCTGCAAGATCGGCAGCAGGTTCCTCGATGCACGACGTGGCGGCATTGGGGCCGATGACATCCCCGGTAGGTGAAGGATCGCAGCGTAAGCCAAGGTGCAGCAAAGGAAGCGGTGAAGGTAATGAATGCGGCGGCGTTGAGAATGCCAGAGGCGCAAGCGCAC
>NZ_JCACKG010000052.1:0-24006 GCF_059505265.1 Myxacorys chilensis
AACTGTGACCACAGATTTGCGCTCTCGCGTCTCTGTAACGTAGTCGTCATGGTTTTGTATGAGTTCGTTTTTGGTTGTAAGAATCGAGTTGTTTATTTAACTCGTTCCCTAATATTAAGAGCAATATATCGTTTTGTAAAGGTCTTAATGAATTTTCTTTTCAAACCTGAAGAGCACACTCTCATAATTATGACGAGGTGTAAGGCAAATCTAATGGAAGCATCGTTAATTTCAATCCAACTCAATTTGTAGCAGGGTTCTTAACATTCCTCTAACTGTCTACCTTTGCCTGGAGAGATGGCGCTGTGTCTCTTGTGTCCCTAAATTAACTAATTGGCGAGCGGAGTCTCTAAATCTTAAGCAGACCGTATATTGGAACGCTTAGTTCTACATTCTCAAATTTGATAATGCTTTTTTCGTATCAATTTCTAAGAAGCGATCGATCGCAAGGTAAATCCACGTATAAGAACGTTGAGAGTCTTGGCAAATTCGCTCAAATCCTAAAACGCGCCGCAGTTCTTCATACATGGGGTGAAGAATGAGAGAGTAGAGATTACAGATTCCGGGGTAATTGTCTTGCATACGAATGAGCGTTTGCTTTGTGTCTTCCAACAACTGATAAAGTGTTGTGCCATTCATGTAGGACGGATCAATCACCCAGGCTCGGATATAAACTGATGTACAGCTTTCATCACCTAGGGCTGCCATTTGGATGGGATCGACTTCAGCATCGGTAGTGAGGTAAAAGCTTTTGCTAGGCGACTGAAAGAAATAGGATTCTGACTCAGTAGCAACTGGAAAAAGAATAGAAGCCGCAATCACGTTTAGATTGTCTGTTCGACGCAAAACGCGCATTCCAACCGGGTAGCTATGAGACCATGTCCTGAGCGCTCGTGCAATTTTTGCTCTTGCTTCACCGTCTCGCACAAGTTCAGCGTAATTGCGGGCGTACAGATTTGCGACGGAAATAGCATCTGTACGAGGATTAAAGTTGTCTGCAAGAAACTGAATGGGTTCTTTGCTTGCTTGAATTTCTAGCTCTGGAAGTGATCGTATCTGTAGCGAAAGTGTCTGACCATCGTAACGCTTGTCCAGTAAGCCAAGTGCTGCCAGACGATCGATCATCAGTCCAGCCGCACGATCGCTGCCTCGCTCTTTATTGCTGTAAAACACATCTGCCGCTTCGCGATGTGTGCAGGCTACCAACCCCTCTGGTGCAGAAAGCTGATCGAGCGATCGCGGCAAGCATCCATCCATTTCCTCGCGCTGCTTGAGCAACAAATACGCCCATAGCCTCACAAAATACTCTGCTCGCTGACGCGTTAGACCGCCGCGCCCCTGCATCATTCTGATGTAATTGCGCTGTTGTTCAATTGGAAACAGTTCATTTAGGCGTTCTGGAGTCATGGCTAAGCAAAAGAGACCAAATCAACGAAAAACGACCCGTTTGGGTGAAGCAGGTTAGTCAATCAATCGGCGAGAATCCTGAAATCTCACCTTTGCCATGAAGAAACCTGTGATGTTTGCCTTGAGCAAGTAATATTGACTACCAAAATTTGTTTAGCGTCAAAACCACTAGCAATTTTGATATCTTCCCAAAAATGATGGTTATCAATGAATGCTTTCTATGAGGGCGTAGCATTGCTATGCCTCTATGAAGAACGGTTACATTAATTCAGAAAGTTGGTTGGCAAGCTAGACCTGAGAAGGAATCACTTTTTAGTGCGTTTCAGTGCTGAAGCCAGTGCCAAAACAACTGTGTAACATTATTCCGCAGCCAACCTTTTTTCACAATGTAATTTTTCACAATGTAACTATCTAGCTCTTCAGTTCGTTTCAGCTTACTTCAGCTTACTTCAGCACTGTAGACTGAAATTCAGAGTGCTCGTTGTATTTTCACAAGCAAGGCAACCACAATAGGCGCAGTGCTTGAGGACTCTGAGTTATGACAGCCCGCTTAATCTCTGTGCCACCCGAACTGCAACTTTCCATCAAATCATGGTTTAGCCAGCCGTCTCACAAGCTCTCATCGCCTTGCTCTAGCCGCAAGCAACTGTTTAGCAACTCTCCTGTATTCTCGATAGATAATCACTCTGCTGATAAGCGGGAGTGTCCTGCTCCTGGGTTGGGTGGAGCAGGACATGTTAATGCAGACCTGCTTTGGAAGGTTCTTCTCGAATCAATTCAAGAAGGCGTCATTGTTGTCTCCCGAAGCCTTCAACCCATTTACTTGAATCACCAGGCAGAGGAGATTTGCCAACAGTTACAAGGTTCGAGAGAAGGTCTTCCAACTGCGATCGCTGAAGCTTGCCATCGACTCATGAGAGAGAAGATGACCGCTTCGGAACCACTCGTGGTGGAATATCAGGGTGATTCGGGGCAATTTATTCGACTACGAGTGCGCTGGATTTCGTTTGATGCTCATCCTGCCAACGAAGTACCTGCTCATAACTACATTCTGGTTCTGTTAGAAGACTGTTATACCGCGCTGAGAGAAGAACTTGCGTTGGAGCAGAAGAAGTATGATTTGACCGATCGAGAAGCTGAAATCTGGCTTTTGCTGCGTCAGGAATATACTTATCAGGAAATCTCCAATATGTTGAACATCAGCCTCAACACGGTCAAAACCCATATCAAAAATGTCTACGCCAAACGTAGAAGTCTGTTACGAGATCGAAACGTGTGGCATTCCAGGTAAATCAACTGGTTACGGGAATTTGCCCTCGCTCTTCCAGAGATGATGACTTCTAGATGATTGCCATACCATCAAGACTCTAAGCTTAACCATTCGACAGTTTTAAGTTTAGAGCCTAGATTCTTTAAAGGGAGTCGTGACTTAACGTAAAGTGCAATGGTATCGTCTCGAACCGTAACTTATAGTCCTGCATATACGCTTGTGCCGACTTACGAGTGTTTTAATCGCTGCACCTACTGCAACTTTCGGGCTGATCCAGGTAAGAGTCTATGGATGAGCTTGACCGAAGCAGAGGCAACGCTGAAAACACTTCAAGGGCAAGGCGTTGTTGAAATTCTAATCCTCAGTGGTGAAGTTCATCCTAATAGTCCTCAACGAACAGCTTGGTTTCAGCGTATTTTTGAACTGTGTGAGCTTGCCCTATCTCTTGGATTTCTACCTCACACGAACGCTGGAATTTTGAGCGTTGCGGAGATGGAGAAGCTGAAATCCGTGAATGGGTCAATGGGATTGATGCTAGAGCAAGTGACGCCTGCATTGCTCAAGACGGTGCATCGGTACGCTCCAAGTAAAGTGCCTGATGTACGATCGCAGCAGCTTGCTTGGGCAGGAGAACTGCAAATTCCCTTCACAACTGGGTTATTGCTAGGCATTGGTGAAACAGAGCGCGATCGCGTAGATACCCTAGAAGCGATTGCCCAATTGCACGATCGCTGGGGACATATTCAAGAAGTTATTTTGCAACCTTATAGCCCGGGGCAACACGAGGATTGGCGAAGCTCAGCATTTCGGCCCGAACAGTTACTAGATGTAATTAAGACTGCGCGCGAGATCTTGCCGCCGTCTATTTGTTTGCAAATTCCGCCTAATCTGCTTCCAACTCCTGAAATGCTAATTGCTTGTTTAGAAGCAGGAGCAAGAGATCTGGGCGGAATTAGCCCTCATGATGAAGTAAATCCTGACTATCCTCATCCTAAAATCACTGAGTTAGGACAAATTCTTCAACAGGCAGGTTGGAATTTTGTTCCGCGCCTGCCTGTTTATCCTCAATATGACCAGTGGTTATCACAAGAGTTGAAAGCGGAAACGGCGCGAGTTCGGACTCAGACGCTGGCGGGAGCTGAGACTCCCAAAAACTCCTTGACCTGCTGAAGGTAGGTTTCTGGGTCTTCCAGCATAGGAAAGTGAGCGGTATTAGGCATCACCACATGTTTAATCTTCTCATTCAAAACCGCTGCTCGTCGTCCTAATTCAGCCGGGATAATAACATCATGTTCACCTGAGATTAGCAGGGTTGGCAGGGTGAGCTGACTAAACTCTTGAGGCATAACCTCTGCTGCTTTTTTGCTAACGGCTGTCATCATCGTCCCGATCGCGGCAGCTTGATCTGCCATCAAAAAGTCTTCTAGGAACGCTTGACCAATTTCTCGCGCAATCGGACGGTGTAAGAAACGCTGCATAAAGAGTTTATCCATAAAAGGTAGCCCATAAAGCCAGCGCGGGCGGAACTTGACGACATACCCACCAAATTTATGAAAAGCGTCAAATGATTTTTTGTCGTACTCAAAAATTCCGCTACAAGTCAAGATGGCTCGCTCGACTCGTTCAGGGTACAAATTTAAGAAGAAGACGGCGATCGATGATCCGGTTGAATGGGCATTAAGATAAACTCGCTGAAGTTTTAATGCATCCAGTAAAGCCGCCAAATCTTTAGCGTAAGTTTCTAGCTCATAACCTGCTTCCACAGATTGAGCAGAAGAATCTGCAGGCTGGCGAGAACGACCAAATCCGCGCATGTCGTACAGCAGGCAATCAAACTGCGACGATAGCGCGATCGCGGTACTCTCCCAATAGCGAAGTGAACCACCCCAACCATGAATAAAGACTAAAACAGGTTTACCAGATGGTTCTGATAAACCTGATGCGGTAATCCATTTGTAATAATGGCTGTACCCATTAACTGCAATGTTTGGCATCTTAAACGCTTCGATTTCAAGGTCTAAGATTTAAAGTATCATCTACGCCTCACTGCTCAAAGCTAACTTTATGCAGATTCCGGTTTGGGTAGAGAAGAGGGATGGAGCAGCAGTTCTGCCGTTGAGCGCTTTTCAACCATCTCGCGCGTAATTGCGCAGCGAGTTACGTCTTTACGAGACGGCAACTCATACATGATGTCTAGCATCAGTTCTTCAATAATGCTGCGGAGGGCACGCGCTCCAGTTTTGCGACGGTAAGCTTCTTGTGCGATCGCTCGAATGGCGTCCTGTTTAAACTCAAGCTGCACGTTGTCCATCTTCATCAGCTTCTGGAATTGCTTCACTAGGGCATTCTTCGGCTCAGTCAAGATCTCAGCTAACGCGTCTTCATCTAACGGATTAATGACAGCTTGTACCGGAATTCGTCCAATAAACTCAGGAATCATTCCGAATTTCACTAGATCATCGGGTTCCATGTGTTGCAAAATATCAGCGATGCGCTTTTCTCGTGATTGGGCATCTCCGGGCTGAATAAATCCCATCGATCGTTTACCCATGCGCTGTTCGACCGCTTTGTCCAATCCGACAAAGGCTCCACCGCATATAAATAAGATATTGCTGGTATCAATTTGAATGCAGTCTTGGTAGGGATGCTTGCGTCCGCCTTGAGGAGGAACATTCGCAACGGTTCCCTCTAGCATTTTAAGAAGAGCTTGCTGAACCCCCTCACCCGACACATCACGAGTGATAGAAGGATTCTCACTCTTACGAGCAATTTTATCAATCTCGTCAATATAGATGATGCCGCGTTGGGCTTCTTCAACATCTAAATCAGCAACTTGCAGCAGGCGAAGCAAAATATTTTCAACATCTTCACCAACGTAACCTGCTTCAGTCAACGTTGTAGCATCTGCAACCGCAAAGGGAACGTCTAAGATTTCAGCGAGCGTCTGAGCCAAAAGCGTTTTACCGCACCCAGTTGGACCAATCAGCAAAATGTTAGATTTCTGAAGTTCAACATGATCATCAGAAGAATTTTTGTCACTACCGTTCGCTTGCAGAAAGCTCAACCGCTTGTAGTGGTTGTATACAGCGACCGAAAGCACTTTCTTTGCTTCATCTTGCCCAATGACATGTTCATCTAAATACTTCTTAATCTCTCGCGGCTTCGGAATCTGATTGAGCGAGATATTAGCTGACTTGGCTCGGCGCTTCTCCGGAGCCTGCTCACGTTTAGGAACAGGCTGCGGAGCTGCGCCAGAGTCAAACAACTCCTCATCTAAGATCTCGTTGCACAAATCCACGCATTCATCGCAGATGTAAACACCTGGGCCTGCAATGAGCTTGCGGACTTGCTCTTGAGATTTTCCACAAAAGGAACATTTCAGATGGGAGTCGTACTTGGACATATCTGCCTCTTATCTTGCTGCAACAACAGATTCTCCGGGTTGGGGAAGATTCTGCCTGGAAATCACCTGATCGATCAAACCATAGTCTTTGGCTTCTTGAGCGGACATAAAGAAGTCTCGCTCTGTATCCTCTTCAATCCGCTCTAGGGGTTGTCCGGTATGCTGAGCTAACAATTCGTTGAGCTTGCGCTTATGATAGAGGATTTCTTTGGCTTGGATCTCAATGTCCACCGCTTGCCCTTGAGCACCGCCTAGGGGTTGGTGAATCATAATTCGAGAACTAGGCAGAGACAGCCGCTTACCCTGAGCGCCGCCAGAGAGCAGAAATGCCCCCATACTAGCAGCTAAGCCAAAACAGATGGTGACGACATCGCAGTTTACCTGCTGCATGGTGTCATAAATTGCCATTCCTGCTGTAACCGAGCCGCCCGGAGAATTGATGTATAGCTGAATATCTTTTTCAGGATCTTCGGACTCTAGAAACAAGAGCTGCGCCACGATTGAGTCTGCGATCGTGTCATCAACTTGGGTTCCCAAAAAGATGATTCGCTCTCGTAAGAGGCGAGAGTAAATGTCGAATGCCCGTTCTCCGCGTCCAGATTGCTCAACTACCATCGGAACGACGGCATTAGGAGCGGTGGAAACGACATCGAAATCACTTAAGCCGTAAACAAAATTGGAGTTGGACTGAGAGTAAACCATAAGCGGAGGCGTTTATTCAAGCACGATAGACCGGAGTTACTTTGCGCGTTCTGCCCTCATTATGCCTCAAGTCATTTGGAGTTGTTGGGATCGGGTTAAAAGAGTTTGAGGGGTGTGAAGCTGATGCAACTGCTCACCCCTCAAATTGGATTTCTACTTAACGTCTTCAGCTTCGGTGTCTTCAGCTTGGGTATCTTCAACTACGTCAACATCCACGATCGCGTCAGTTGCGTCCAGTTCCTCAGCTTCCACCTCATCCGGTTCATCTTTCTTGAGCGTTCCTTCCGGAACAAGCTCGATGGTGGAGTGCTCTTCAAGCCAAGTCATGATCTTTTCTTTCAACAGATCTTCTGCAACAGCACTGCGCAGCCGTTCGGGATCAACGTCGCGATCGCTCAACTCTGTCAAAACTTCTCGAACTCGCTCATTCAGTTCGGCATCTTCGACTTTCAAGTCTTCTCGTTTGGCGACTTCACCAAGCGCTAGAGTTCGCTTGATGCGCTCAATTGCGTCGGGTCGCGATCGCTCCTTTAGCATTGGAATCGTATCTTGATTCAGCAATTGTTTGATATCGATCCCCTGCTGCTGTAATTGCATTGCAGTTTGGGTAATCATGTATTCAACTTCACGCTCAATCAAGGTTTCAGGTAGATCGGCTTCAACCTGACCCAGCAGTTCATCCAGCAAGGCTTGCTCCTTGTTGGATTTAGTTTGTTGTTCGGCTTCATCGGCGTAGCGTTTCTCTAACGATTCACGCAGTTCTGCGATCGTTTTGAAATCTCCACCGCTCACATCCTCTGCAAAATCATCATCTACCTCAGGAAGCTCTTTCTCCTTCAGCTCTTTCAGCGTCATAGCGAAGGTAGCAGGACGACCCGCCAGATCTTCTTGAGGATAATCTTCGGGAAAAGCCACCGAAATTTCTTTTGACTCTCCGGGCTTCATGCCAATGATGCCATCAATAAAGCCTTCAATAAAGCGGCCATCTTCGAGTTCAAGCTGAAAATCTGTTGCTTCACCGCCTGGCACGTCCTGCTCCTCAGCATCTTCACCCACAGGCAGATAGCGCCCTTTATAGTCAACTACAGTTGTATCGCCCTTCTGAGCCGGGCGATCTTCAACGGGAATCAGCGTTGCCATCTGTTTGCGGTAGCCCTCGATCGTCGTATCTACCCGTGTAGGATCTGGCTTCACCTCTTCGGCTTGCAAAGTGAAATCTTTGTACTGCTTGAGGTCTACTTCAGGTTGAACGTCTACTGACGCCGAGAACGTTAAAGCACTGTCAGGACTGAATTTTTCGACTAATTCATCAAACTGAGATTTCAGTTGAAAATTCCCGATCGCGTCAATTTTTTCTTGCTTCAAAGCTTCTTTCAGCGCCGCATCCACTAGCTCTTCAACTACAGATGCTTTGATGCGGGTCATGCCAAAGCGCTGGATGATGACTTGACGCGGGACTTTTCCTTTACGGAACCCAGGAATATTCAACGAGCGAGTAAAATCTTGGACGACTCGCTCGTAGGTCTGTTTCGACATCTCTGGCGTAATTTCGATCTCCAGTCCGATTTGACTGGCGGGGAGCTTTTCCTGGGTAACTTTCATCGGCGTATGAGTCGCAAACAGTTTCAAATATTGCAAATGCAGTAAGCTATACTAACCGATCCTAGCGACTGATGAGTCATTCCTTTGATTCAAAATCTTAAGAATTTAGGAGATCAACTGAGTCTGTACTCGAAAACGCTAGAAACTTTCTTGTCATATCAACCTAAATGAGGGAATACTGATGAACAGGCTTCAGAAAAGTTGATAATAAGATTGGAACAAACGCTTGAATTTGACCTGTGACTCGCGATAGTCTCTGAAAAGTGCAAGTATTAAAAGTAAAGCGTACCCAAGATTTAGAACACTATATTATTGAACTCTGAAGCGATTAGAGTTATCAATCAGAATATTAAATTCAGCAGTTAATCGATAGATCTGGATTAGATTGAAAATTAATGTAATCAAAAACCAATCAAAATTATATTTTCCTAATATTAAAACGCTATTCGACGCCAGTTTTATTTATTCCAAGTTTCTATTCTTAAAATCAAATTCGCTTAGGTTTGGGAGGACGTGAATTTTGGGTCAATCATATCGAGTTGCCATTTTAGGGGCTACAGGTGCTGTCGGAACTGAGCTGCTGGAGCTGTTAGATAGTCGCAATTTTCCTCTTGCTGACTTAAAGCTATTAGCTTCTCCTCGTTCTGCGGGTAGCACTCTTCCATTTCGTGGGGAGATGCTAACCGTTGAAGCGGTTGAGGCATCTTCCTTTAAAGATATTGATATTGTGCTGGCGTCGGCAGGCGGATCGATCTCTAAAGCTTGGGCAGATACCGCGATCGCAGCCGGGGCCGTCATGATTGACAATTCCAGCGCCTTTCGGATGGATCCGTCTGTGCCGCTTGTTGTGCCAGAAGTCAATCCTGATGCGGCAGCAAACCATCGTGGGCTAATTGCAAACCCAAACTGCACCACAATTTTGATGGCGGTTGCTGTGTATCCGCTCCACCAGGTTCAGCCAATCCAGCGGATTGTTGCTTCCACCTATCAATCGGCAAGCGGCGCAGGCGCACGAGCAATGGAGGAAGTTAAAACCCAATCGCTCGACATCCTACAGGGCAAAGAGCCAACACCCGAAGTCTTTCCTTATCCTTTAGCGTTCAATCTTTTTCCTCACAACTCTCCGCTCAATGAGCTTGGATATTGTGAAGAAGAACTGAAAATGGTCAACGAAACCCGAAAGATCTTCGGGACAGAGAATTTAAGAATTACGGCAACTTGTGTACGGGTTCCCGTCTTACGGGCACACTCAGAATCGATTAACCTAGAGTTTGACTGTCCATTTAGCGTTCAGCAAGCTAGAGAGATTTTGAGCCAGGCTCCGGGCGTTAAATTGGTTGAAGATTGGCAGAAAAATTACTTCCCAATGCCGATTGATGCAAGCGGCAAGGACGAAGTCTTAGTTGGGCGAATTCGCCAAGATCTCTCCAATCCTAACGGGCTTGAGTTGTGGCTCTGTGGCGACCAGATTCGTAAAGGAGCAGCCCTGAACGCTGTCCAGATTGCTGAACTCTTGACCCGTAAGAATTTACTCAAACCTGCATTAGCTACCAACGGCTAGTCTAACTACGACTTACGCACTACGAAGCACCTTATGGATTTTGGACGGGTTCTGACCGCAATGATTACGCCTTTTGAGGCGAATGGCAGCGTAAATTATGCTGCTGCAGAAAAATTAGCTGTCCATCTTGTTGAAACGGGAACAGATACTCTCGTACTCTGTGGAACGACGGGCGAATCTCCAACGTTATCTTGGGACGAAGAATTTGAGTTGTTTCAGGTCGTGAAGCAGGCTGTGGCTGGGAAAGCGAAAGTCATGGCAGGGACAGGATCAAACTCGACGAAAGAAGCGATCGCAGCCACTCAAAAAGCCGATACAATAGGCATAGATGGAACGCTTCAGGTTGTGCCTTACTACAACAAGCCGCCCCAGTCAGGGTTGTACCAGCATTTCAGTGCGATCGCGCAAGCTGCTCCTAATCTGCCGCTTATGCTCTACAACATTCCAGGGCGTACAGGTCAGAATCTTTTGCCAGAGACAGTAGCGCGTCTTGCCGAGATTCCTAACATCACTGCCATTAAAGAAGCCAGCGGTAATTTAGATCAAGTGAGTCAGGTGCGGCAATTGACTCCTCCAGACTTTGAAATTTACTCAGGGGACGATTCACTGACTTTGCCGATGCTGTCAGTCGGTTCAAAAGGCGTTGTTAGTGTTGCTAGTCATCTCGTTGGAAGTCAGCTTCAAAATATGATTCAAGCCTTTGAAGCGGGGCAAAATCAAGTTGCTATTCAGCTTCATCTCAAGCTATTTCCTTTATTTAAAGCGCTATTTGTGGCTACTAATCCAATTCTCGTTAAAGCTGCTCTGAATCTACAGGGCTGGAATGTCGGTTCCTTACGTCCGCCCCTGTGTGCTGCCGATGAGGATATGTGCGCTCATCTTGCTCAGGTCATGAACGAACTTGATTTGCTCAAGAATGCATCTGTATAAAAGTTTTGACCAGTAAAAGCTTTAACAATCACAAAGCTTTAACAATCAAATAGCGCTTTTTGTGGCTTAGACTCACCCGCTCAGACGCATGTGTGAGTAGCCACGCCTTATTCTCTACAACCAAAGTTTTCTGACTGCTACATATGACTCAAACCCATTCTCCAAACCTCCGTTCAAGGAAACCTATGACAAAAGATAACGAAACGCTCAAAATCATTCCACTTGGTGGACTGCATGAGATTGGAAAGAATACCTGCGTGTTTGAGTACGATGACGAAATCGTATTGCTGGATGCTGGGCTTGCATTCCCGACTGATGGGATGCATGGAGTGAACATTGTTCTGCCCGACATGACTTATTTGCGGGAGAATCGCCACAAGATTAAGGGGATGATTATCACCCACGGGCATGAAGACCATATCGGCGGCATTGCATTTCATCTAAAACAGCTAGACATTCCGGTGATGTATGGTCCAAAATTGGCGCTGGCTTTGCTTGAAGGCAAGCTAGAAGAAGCGGGCGTTAGCGATCGCACTGAACTACGAACCGTTAGTCCTCGTGACATTGTTCGATTCGGTAAACATTTCTTCGTCGAATTTATTCGCAACACTCACTCGATCGCAGATAGTTTCTCGGTTGCGATTCACACTCCAGTTGGTGTTGTCATTCACACAGGCGACTTTAAGTTTGACCATACTCCTGTTGATGGTGAGATGTTTGATATTCAGCGCTTGGCAGAGTACGGTGAGAAAGGCGTTCATTGCCTGATTAGTGATTCGACCAACTCCGAGATTCCTGGCTTTACTCCATCTGAGCGATCAGTCTTTCCAAATCTTGATCGCGTCTTTAGCCAAGCAAAAGGTCGATTGTTAGTTACGACGTTTGCATCTTCGGTTCACCGAATCAATATGATTCTGGAACTAGCTGAGAAGCATGGTCGCGTCGTCTCGGTTTTGGGACGCTCAATGCTGAATGTGATTGCTCACGCTCGCACGCTTGGCTATATCAAGTGCAGAGATGACTTGCTTCAACCGTTGCACACCATTCACAAGGTTCCTGATGAGAATGTTTTGATTCTGACGACCGGATCGCAGGGCGAGCCGATGTCTGCCATGACTCGAATTTCCAGGGGTGACCATCGTCAAGTCAAGATCCGTGAAGGTGATACAGTCGTTTTCTCAGCGAATCCGATTCCGGGCAATACGATCTCAGTGGTTAATACCATTGATCGGCTGATGATGTTGGGCGCAAAAGTGATTTACGGACGTGAACAAGGGATTCACGTTTCGGGACATGGCTGCCAAGAAGATCAAAAACTCATGATCAACTTGACCCGACCGAAGTTTTTCTTGCCAGTCCATGGTGAGCATCGAATGCTGATCAAACACTCCCAAACCGCACAGAGTATGGGAATTCCGGCTGAGAACATGGTGCTTATCGATAACGGCGATGTTGTGGAACTGACCAAAGATTCCATTAGTAAGGGCGAGAAGGTTCCAGCGGGGATCGAGTTAGTCGATACGTCTCGTTCAGGTATGGTCGATCAGCGCGTATTGAAAGAACGCCAGCAGTTAGCTGGGGATGGCATCGTAACGATTGCAGCTTCTGTGAATATAGAAGGTCGTTTGTTTGCTAAACCTGAAGTTCACTTGCGCGGTGTAGTTTCGTCGATCAATCGAGATCAGTTACGCGCTAAAGTTCAGGAATCGATCGAGATTGTACTGCGCGATCGCTGGTCAGAGTTTGCCCGCACGCTGGATAAGAAGCTTGAAGTTGATTGGGCAGGGTTGAACGTTCAGATCGAACGTGAATTGCAGCGCCTCTTGCGCCGGGAGTTGCAAAGTAATCCGCTCTTGGTTTTCTTGCTGCAAACCCCTGAACCAACTGCCGTTAAGAGCGCGGCTCGACAGCGTACCCCGGCTAAAGTGGCATCATGAACGAGGGATGAGGGATGAAGGATGAAAGTTGATGTAGCACGGCAATTTCTCTTTCATCCCTTCCCCCTCATTTCTTCTAAAACCTGCTATACTTTGCAGCGTGAGGGCATGTAGCTCAGTGGATAGAGCATTAGATTCCGGTTCTAAGGGTCGGGGGTTCGAATCCCTCCATGCTCGTTAAAAAAGTTCTGAAACATTCGTGTTTCAGAACTTTTTTAGTGTGAGGGTCTTATGAGCCGAACCGAAGGGCTTGACCTCGAACAGCTGTGTTGAGCGTGCCGCGATCGTAGGCCACTTGTCCACCGACGATCGTGACCTGTGCCCATCCGGTTAAGTTCCACCCTTCAAATGGACTCCAACCGCATTTTGTGACGACTTCCTCACGTAGCACGGGATGGTAGTGTTCTAAATCGACTAATACCAAATCAGCATCGTAGCCTGGTTCAATTAAGCCTTTATTAGGAATTCGATATGCTTTGGCAACTGCTGTTGACATCCAGTTTGCTACTTGGGCAACAGAGCAGCGTCCTCCTTTAGCTTGCGTCAGCATCAATGCTAGCGATGTCTCAACTCCAGGCATTCCAGAAGGCGTGTTCGGGTAGGATTGGGATTTTTCTTCTAAGGTGTGAGGAGCGTGATCAGTGGCGATAAAATCGATCACGCCATCGCGGAGCGCTTGCCAGAGAACCTCGTTGTCATGAGGCGATCGGATGGGCGGGTTCATCTGCAACAGCGAACCGAGTTTTTCGTAGTCGTTGATATTGAGCAGGAGGTGTTGGGGCGTCACCTCTGCTGTCACCCAAGCTGGCTTCTCGTGACGCAGCAGATCTGCTTCTTCGGCAGTAGACATGTGCAGAATGTGCAGCCGCCGCCCGTACTTCTTGGAGAGCTTTAGGGCTAACTGGGTGGCATTGAGAGCAGCTTGATTGTCTTGAATTTGAGAATGAGTGGCGGGATCAGTACTTCCGGCAAACTGAGCGCGGCGATCGCGGATACGATTTTGGTCTTCAGCGTGGACGGCGATCAAGCGATCGCCGTTGGCAAAAATGGGATCTAATGCTGATTCTTCATCGACTAGTAAGTCGCCGTGCATTGATCCCATAAAGATTTTGATGCCGGGTGTGGGATTTGCACTTAGCAGATCGGGCAGATTCTCTGGCGTTGCGCCGATAAAGAAGCCGTAATTTGCTAAACACTTTTGCGAGGCTCGGTTAAGCTTGTCGTCTAATGCGGCCTGAGTGGTGGTAAGCGGGCGGGTGTTGGGCATTTCTAAAAATGATGTCACTCCGCCTCGCACACAGGCACAACTTGCCGTAAACAGGTCTTCCTTGTGTTCGAGTCCTGGTTCTCGAAAGTGGACTTGCGGATCAATCACACCCGGCAACAAAGTTAAGCCTGTTGCGTCAATAACAGTAGTTTCACCTATTGACTCTGATAAGCTGTCGCCAACCCGGATGATTTTGCCTGCCTGAACCTCAACATCCCCTAGAATATATTCTCCAGATGGAAGTAAAATTTGTGCGTTTTGAATGAGAAGAGATGACGCAGACATAATAGAAAATGCGCGATCGATGGTTATTCAGTTTAGACTACAGAGACGCTACCTGAAACGACTCCTACAAATCGCCGTTACATACTGAATGTTGATAAACTCGCCTGTAGATTAAACTAGATAGGCGTGACGCTTACCAATCCCTACTTTTCATTGATACCTTATGGCTCGTGTAGAAAACCCAGCACCGAATAGCAAGTCCTCATCGACCAAAAATGAGAATCCTTGGATAGAAGGGCTTAAAACCATTGGACTGAGCGCAGTGTTAGCGATCGGCATTCGTCAATTTGTGGCGGAGGCTCGCTATATTCCTTCTGGTTCGATGCTGCCGACGTTGCAAATTAACGATCGGTTGATTGTTGATAAGCTTGGCTACCGCTTTAGTAATCCTCAGCGTGGCGATGTCGTTGTGTTTTCGCCGACCGCCACGTTAGAAAAACAAAATTTCCACGATGCGTTTATCAAACGGGTGATTGGGCTGCCGGGTGACAAGGTTGAGGTCAAGGGCGGGCGCGTTTATGTGAACAACCAGCCGTTGCGAGAAGACTACATCGGCAAGGACGAAGCTCCGCAATATCAGTGGAGTCCTGCCGTGGTTCCAGAGAATTCTTACTTGGTGTTGGGAGACAACCGGAATAATAGCTACGACAGCCATTACTGGGGATACGTCCCGCGCGAGAAAATTATTGGTCGGGCCGTCGTGCGGTTTTGGCCCCCCGATCGGATTGGCGAAATTGTGCCAAAACCTGAATATTAAACTTTCTACCCCATCTACGATCCGTCTTACAAAGCTTAGAAGGATCGCTTGCCGCAATTCAAGGCAGATAGATCAGACCCAGACTTGTAAAACTTTTCCAGTGAGAGGTTTGTTGAGCCAGAAGGTATTGTTTGAGCGAGACAGGAGCGACTGAGGAGTAGCGTTCCAGGTTTGATTGGGATCAAATAAGATGAATTCAGAAGGAGCCTTAGATGAGGCTCCTTTTTCGTTGGGCATTGCCTCTATTGCTATTGGATTCTGCCCTAGGCATTCGATAGGGCGAGAACTGAGCGCACGCCACAACTCTAAAGCAGACCATTGCTCAGTCGCAACAAAGGCTTGCCAGAGTAAGGGCAGTGCGAGTTCTAAGCCAATTGCACCGGGGGGTGCTTCACCGAAGGAGACGGTTTTTTCTTCGTAGGTGTAAGGCGTGTGATCAACCGCGATCGCATCAATCACGCCCTCTTTAACGGCTTGCGCGATCGCGGCTCGATCCTCCGGGTTGCCGAGGGGTGGATCAAGGCGGAGGTTGGGGTCGTAACTCGCAAGAGCTTTTGTGTCTAACAGCAAGTGCAGCCAGGTTGTGCTGGCCGTGATGGGAACGCCGCGAGATTTGGCAAGGCGAATCAGTTCGACGCTGCGTGCAGTGGAAATTCGCATCAGGTGAACGGGCGTTCCGATTTCTGCTACACATTCCAAAATGGCTGCAAGGGAAGCGGTTTCGGCCATGACAGGAATGCCCGATAGGCCAAAACGCATGGAGTTGACGCCCTCGCGGATGATTCCTGTACCTGCAAGTCCAGGATCACATGCCCACAGCGCGATCGCGGTGTTAAGTGGCTGAGCGTATTCTAAAAGCCGTCGGAGCAGCGTTAGGTTTGTAATGGGTTTGCCATCGGTAAAGCCTGTGATGTCAGCTTGAGCGAGTTCGAGCAGTTCGGTCATGTGCTGCCCTTCAGTATTAGTCGTCAGGGCTGCCCAGCAACTGACATGGGGAGTTGGACGTTGAGGAATGGACTGAGTTTTGCGGGTAATCCAGGCAACGGTTGTCGGATTGTCGATCGCAGGATGGGTATTCGGGAGGATATTCAGGCGAGTGAAGCCGCCCGCGATCGCAGCCTGCATTAGCGAATCCAATGTCTCGCGATCTTCAAATCCTGGCTCTCCGCTATGGCTATAGAGATCGACTAATCCCGGCGCTAAGATTAGCCCGTTACAGGGTTGTATCTGAGCATCTGCTGGAATGTTAGAGAGATGAGATTCAATGGATTGAATCACTCCATCTTGGATTAAAACATCGACAACTTGATCCGTATTGGCTACCGGATCGAGGAGTCGGACTTGTTGAAGAAGAGACACCATAACCCTAATGATTAAAGCGCTCCGGCAGCAGTTTTGTCTAAGACGCTACCCAGGTGCGTGGTAATATTCATCGCCATCAGCATCGGCGTGCTGTCTGCGCCGTTGGGATAGTCGATCACGCTAACGGCTCCGTTGCCTTGCTTGAAGTTCCAGAAGGATTCGGCTCCCAGGCCGGCAATGTAGCAGAGAATCGCTTTGTTGATCGCATCGTGAGCAACCACTAGAACAATGCAGTTTTGACCGGAGTAGGATTGGACAATCGCATTCCAACCCGTGATCGCGCGATCCCAAACCTGCTGTAAGTTTTCACCTTCTGGCATTTGTACGGTTTCAGGATGAAGCTGCCACTGGTGCAGTAAGCCTGGATAACTCTGTTCAATTTCGGCTTCAAACTTGCCTTCCCACAGCCCGTGGCTGATCTCACGGAGGTCGTCGCGGGTATCGAGATGCACGTCGGGATGGTGTTTGAGGATGATCTCAGCCGTTTCTTTTGGACGCAGCATTGAGCTAGTCACGGCGAAATCAAGCGGGACTGATTTGAGAAATTCGCCTGCTTGAGCAGCTTGGCGGCGTCCGTTGTCGTTGAGCGGGACATCAATTTGCCCCTGAAATTGTCCCTTGCGGTTCCACTCAGTTTCGCCGTGACGGACTAAGAGGAGCCTAGGGCCTTGATGCTTGGGTCTGAGGTTGGGAAGGGGTTCGCCTAGGTGAGAGGTGATATTGAGAGATTCAATTTGGACAGGTTGCCCCAACTCGCCGGAAAAGTTTAGGATGCTGATGCCACAGTTAGAAATCTGAAAGCGCTGGTAGGCTTCGGGGGGGAGTGCGATCGCGCTGTAAATCAACGCACGATTAATACCGCTATGCGCTACGACTAGCACGGTCTGTCCTGTATGGTCTGCCAGAAGCGTTTGCCAAAATCGACGGGCTTGCTCAAATAGTGCCGGAATTGGGAAGAAGTCACTGCCATCCGGTAGAGTCATCTTCAGCTTGTGGGGCTGGTCTTTCCAATCGCGAAACTCATCTGGATATTTTGATTCGACTTCTGTAAAGGGCAATCCTTCCCACAAGGGTAAGCTGATTTCTTTGAGGTCGTCTGTGGTTTGCAGTGCAGGCGGATTGGGCAAGCCGGACACGACGATGTCTGCGGTTCGTTTTGCCCGTTGCAGCGGACTGCTATAGATGGCATCAAACGTTAAGTCTCGCAGGGCAGTGGCAACCTGAGCCGCCATTGCTTCGCCTTTGTCTGTCAGTGTTGACAAGTCACAATGCCCCTGAACTCTCCGTTCTGCGTTGTAGCTGCTCTCTCCGTGGCGCACAAGAATAACGCGAGTAGTCAAACGGGTTCCTCCCTTTTACTGAAGTGGGGCATAAGTCAGGACAATCTTACCGTAATTTGTAGTTCACAATTTGTGATTTGGGCAGAGGCGGCTTGGGTTGTTAGAGGGGAGGCCTTCACCCCCGGCCCCTCTCCTACGGGAGAGCGGAGCTAAAATCTTGTCTTGTCCCCTCTCCCACGGGAGAGGGCTAGGGTGAGGGCGATCGGTTTAGGTTTTTGTCAGTCCACCCAGATTTCATCGTTCCTAATCACGTAGTTTGTAGTTCTAACCAAAGGGTTCTTATTGGCAACAAAAAGAGTTGTATTGGTAACGAAACGGGTTGCGTTGGTTACCACAAGGTTTGTGTTGGTAACGAAATGAGTTGTGTTAGTAACGAAACAGATTGCAGTGGTAACCACAGGCCTTCTAGCTGTTCACCTAATCCGTTCGCTTCTCGTCCACAAAAACGCCATGTAACCGAATTAGAAATTCATCCTTTGACTGGGGAATACTGCAAGCAGAGCAACGGTTTTCTCAATCTACCAAGAGCTAAGCAGTATGGGATTTCTAATTTTTCTGATTGCCGTCATTCTTCTGATTGGCTACATCGCGGTCGATGCGTACAATCGGCTCGTCACGCTTCGCAACCGCTACAAAAATGCGTACGCTCAAATTGATGTTCAGCTTCAGCGTCGCTATGACCTCATTCCTAACTTGGTTGAAACGGCAAAGGGCTACATGAAGTATGAGCAAGAAACCTTACAAGCCGTGATTGCGGCGCGAAACTCTGCCATTACTGCCAATTCTCGGGCGGCTCAAAGCCCTGGCGATCCGCAGGCGATGCAGCAGTTAGGCAACGCCGAAGCCGCTCTGACCAGTACGCTAGGACGCTTTCTTGCCATCTCTGAAGCTTACCCCGACCTCAAAGCCGATCAGACTATGACACGGGTTATGGAAGAACTCTCTTCAACCGAGAACAAAGTCGCCTTTGCCCGTCAAGGCTTCAACGATGGCGTCACGGTGTACAACACAAAGCGCGAAGTGTTCCCCAGCAATATTGTTGCAGGCATGTTTAATTTTGCCGCCGCAGAACTGCTCCAAGAAGTTGCCCCCGAAGTCAAAGTTGCTCCTCGCGTCTCCTTTGGGTAAGCCATGAATTTCTTCGAGCATCAAGACCAGGCGCGGCGCAACACTCAGCGATTGGTCGGGCTATTTATTCTGTCGCTCCTTACTATTATTGCGAGCATTTACGTTGCCGCGATCGCCACCTTCGGACAAGGCGGGTGTGTCTCCTCCATCCGCTCAGCCCTGCCTCAACCGAGTCCTACTTACGTTGAGATGAAGTCAACCGGAGTGCGAGGAGTCACTAAACGCTTTAGCAGTGGCTCTCGCCCTAAAGAATCAGGAGTTTCTGGTTTCTCTAGCGATCGTCCTCGCACGGGTACTTCATCGTGGAGCGTGACACCCAGCTATCGGGCGTCGAATTGCGTCTCTAAAAAAAGCTTTGTCTGGTGGAATCCTCAACTGCTGTTTTGGACTTCAACGCTGACGCTACTGGTGATCGGCGGTGCGAGTTGGTACAAAGTGTCAACCTTGCAATCGGGAGGAGCCGCGATCGCGCAAGACTTGGGCGGGCGACTGCTCGTGCTAGAAATGGCAGACCCGCAAGAACAGCAGCTATTGAACGTCGTGGCAGAAATGGCGATCGCATCGGGAATCTCGGTTCCGGCGGTCTACCTCCTAGATAATGAGCCAGAAATCAATGCGTTTGCGGCGGGCTACACCATCAACGATGCGGTGATCGGCGTGACGCGGGGGAGTTTAGAGCAGTTAACCCGTGATGAGCTTCAAGGCGTGATTGGTCACGAATTCAGTCACATTCTGAACGGTGACATGCGGCTCAACATTCAGCTTATCAGCGTGATCCACGGATTGCTGTTCGTCTATTTAGCGGGTCGAGTAATTTGGGAGACGCGCGATCGCGATAAGTTCTCCCAATTTGGCTTTGCCTTAATTGTGATTGGCGGGGTTGGCGTCTTCTTTGGTCGTCTGATTAAAAGTGCCATTTCTCGCCAGCGCGAATTTCTGGCGGATGCCTCTGCCGTGCAGTTTACGCGCAATCCAGACGGTATTGCAGGAGCGCTAGAAAAAATTGGCGGCATCGGCTCACAAGTCCGTTCACCCAAAGCCGAAGCGGCTAGCCACATGTTTTTTGGCAATGCTTTGAAGGTTTCCTGGCTAGGAGATCTTCATGCTACACATCCACCACTGCCCAAACGAATCCAGCGCATTCGAGGGTCAAGCATTCAGTTTGAGAGCGCTCCATCTCAATCCTTTAGCGGTGAATTAGGCGTCATGGGATTTGCGGGAGGGCCTTCAGCCCGTGTCCCCGCACAAGTTGTGGCGCAAGTCGGAACCGTTACTCCGGCTCACTATGCTCATGCTCAAGGCTTACTCGCCCAACTACCAGACGCTCTGCGGGCAGGTGTTCGAGAGCGGCAAACCGCGATCGCCATCCTCTACGCACTGATGCTCGATCCGCAAAATCAATCGGGTCGCACTCAACAACTCGAATTTCTCCGCCAAGTTGAGTTTGCCGACGTGGTTGAGCAAACTGTGCAGTTCAGCACCCACCTTGACCAGAGTGATCCGCGTGTTCGGTTGCCGCTCGTCGATCTAACCGTTCCCGTCTTACGTCAAGGCACTACCGAGGAAAATCAGAAACTATTCAAATGTCTCCACGGTATTGCAAAAGCAGATGGAAGCTGGTCGTTATCTGAGTTTGTGGTGTATTTGGTATTGAGTCATCGGCTGAATTCACCGAGTGATCAAGCGGTGGAGCATACTGCGATCACTTCGGTTTGGCCAGACTGCCTCAATCTTCTATCTGCCTTAGCCCGAGTAGGAGAAACCCGCGCCGATGCCATCCGATATGCCTTCCGTTCCGGTGTATTTCGATTACCAGAAGCCACGGCTCAAGAGATTCCTGAAACGCCTCCTGTCTGCCATTTAGGTAATTTGAGAACCAGTTTAGAGCGGTTGCGAAACGCCTCTCCGAAGATCAAACAAGCGATCGTTGATGCTTGCGCCCATACGGTCATGCTGGATAACACCGTCACCGTTCAGGAAGCTGATTTACTCAGAGCGATCGTCATTACCCTCGACTGCCCAATTCCTCCGTTTCTAAACGCTACCTCTCCTCGCGCTAAAAAAACCTCAAAATCCATCTGAATATTAAGCTCTGACTTGCGATCGCGGATTTAGCGAACCAGTTCTGCTTGAATCAATTCTGAGTGACTCAAGCTCAAAGTGACCTGCGCTTAGGCATGACCTTTTCCAACAGTCACTGATGAAGGTTGACGTAATGCTTGACCGTGACAAAGACGGAATTTAGATTGCTCTTCTGCGCGTTTGAGTCGAGCTTCTATGTCAAATTCAGTTGTACTTGAGTAGCTGCTGTTGTCCTTCACGCCTCATTCCTTCCGTCATCCCGTGTTAACGTAAATTCTCAGAGACCCCTATGCACGAGTAGATCCATGACAGCTAAGCGAATCTTTCTAGGGCTTCTAACCCTAGTAGCGGCAGCTTCCGTAGTCCTCAGTTTGGTTGAAAGCTGGAATCAGCCGCAATTTCAAAGCCGCTTAGAACTTTACGAAACGGATCTTTTGTTGCAAGCCTCTCAATGGAAGGGTGCAGAGCAACTCAATGCTCAAGAGAAACCTGTTGAAACGGCGCTGAATGCCTATCAGAAAACCCGCAAATCAACTGAGAAAGCGATCGCGACCGTTCAAGCTCGCCTCGACGATACCAGCAATCCATCGCTAACGTCTCAGTTGAGACAACAGCAATCCTTACTCAACGAATTAGATGTTCGGATTGGCGTGCTGCAAGCTGAGCAAAACCAAGTAGATGCTGCCCTCAAAACGTGGTCAGGGCTTAAAACACCATCCACTGCTCCAGTAATATCCGAAACGCCCACCGTCCGCAAAACCTTGAATGAGCGTCCGGTGTCTAACTCCATTCAAAGCACCGCTTCGGTTTTGAGTGAGTTGTGGAATCAACCTTCTAAGATTTCGCCCAAGGCAGAACCAATTCTCAAACAAAATCTTAACGGCTGGTTTCGCTATCAGGGACTCGGCAAACTCTATGGGCTTCAGCAACGCTCTGATGACCTAGCTCAGTTGCAAACTCTCGAACAGCAATCGGCGCAGCAAGCCTTCCTCAGATGGGCGGGTGCAAATGCCATTCCAGCGATCGCGGTCTTGGTTGGCATTGGCGTACTGCTCTTTTTGATTGGACAACGCGCTATCAAAGGCAAACAAGCCTTGCTCTCAGGAACCGATGCCGTAACTTGGAGCGTGCCGTGGGATGGCGAAATTGTTTGGCAAGTTTTAATTGTTGGATTCTTTTTTGTTGAGCAAGTGCTGATCGGCGCACTAATCTTGCCGCTTGGCTTGAGTGCTGTTCAAGCTATCTTTCATGTTTCACCTGCGGCTTTCTCAATTCGTGAAAAAGCGCTTTTGTCGCTGACCACCTACTTATTATTGGCAGCGGGTGGCTTAGGGGTGCTGTATTGGTCAGTCAAACGGTTCTTACCGTTACCGGAAGGCTGGTTTCGCCTCAGTTTAAGGGGCAAATGGTTTTGGTGGGGATTGGGTGGATACGCTGCCGCCTATCCATTAGTGTTAGCAGTGTCGTGGTTCAATAACTTGATTTGGCAAGGACGGGGCGGCAGCAACCCGATTCTGTCGGTAGCGCTCGAAGGACGAGATCCGTTCGCATTTTTGATCTTTTTGGTCACGGCTGCGATCGCGGCTCCCTTGTTTGAAGAAACCTTCTTTCGAGGTTTTTTGCTCTCGTCGCTCACAAAATATTTCTCAACTTGGCAATCGATTCTCCTCAGTAGTTTAATCTTTGCTGTTGTTCACCTCAGTCTCTCGGAAGTTCTGCCCCTTATGACATTGGGCATTATTTTAGGATTTGTCTACACCCGGACTCAAAATTTGATGGCATCGATTTTGTTACATGCGCTGTGGAATAGCGGCACACTAGTGGCGCTGTACTTACTTGGCGGAAGTGGCGCTTAACTAATGCTGAAATTTCAAAAGTCAACCTTGTTTTTCTGGTGTGTCGTTTTAGGAATGGGTGGGTTTAACGTACTGTCCGAATTAAATGTAAACGTTGTTCTGAGAACAGAACTGATGCTGGTTATTGCTGGAGCGGGTCTCATGTCTACCTTCTTTGAAGTTCGACGTCGCTCAAGACCGTCAGATTAAGTCTTAGGAAACCTTTTGCAAGATCAGGTCTAGCTTGGTTAAAGCCTGATTTAGATCGGTTCGCAAGATTTTTAGATCGCTCTCGATCGCGTCTAATCGATGGGCAACATCAGCCCCACTCTGCTCAGGATGTGAAATCGGCGTTGGCTGGTTGAGCTTATTAACCAGAGACGCCCAGTTGCTTGCTTTCACATCAAAATGCGCCTTTGCTTGGTTCAGCGTCTTAAACTGATGCTTCAGTTGTTCGATCGTAAACACGTTAACGCCTTGCACTTGAGGCGGCTGCTCGAAATCCTCTTCCACCATTTCAACGACTTCATCAATCAGTCGATCGTGATTCTCCGAAATCTGCGCGGCTGCCCCCAAAATGCGAGACGTTACCTTTATTTGTAAATCTGTTTCCTGCTTTAGTTGGTCGGCAATACTGCGAATGCGATCGCCGACTGTTCCCCTAGTTGCCGCTTTGACAATCGAAGAATCATTGCTCATCGTCATGCTCACTCTGCAAGAATTTCTTTTACGACCTGCCATATGCGCTGGAGTTTCTGAACCATCCCGATCGGATTTGTTGTAGGGTCTTCATCAACTGAATCAACAAGCCGTTGAATGCGATCCATTCGATCTGCCAAAACGTACAAATTATCTGTTGCCTCATCCTTACGAGCTAGAGAATCGCGCAGCAAAACGGTCATCTCTGAAATCTCTTGCTTCAACTGTTGATTTTCCCGCTTGCGTCGAGTTTCCCAACCCTTGATCCCGGCTTTGGAGCGCCGTTCAAACTTAAGCAGATCTTGAGACTCGTTATACAACGTCAAGTAGCGATCGCGCTGATCTTGAATCTCCTTAAACGTGATCGACAACTCATCACTTTTCGGTAGTGCCATTTAGGGAAGGATGTAGAAAAAAGAGCGAGAGAGAATAGAGAAGT
>NZ_JCACKG010000053.1:0-2014 GCF_059505265.1 Myxacorys chilensis
AACGGCACCTTCGGCCTGCTCGGCGTCGACCTGCTCGGCTCCGTGGCCGACGTGTCGGTCGTCTACACCAGCCAGGACCCGTCGACGATCCAGCGCGACCCCGCCACCAACACCAGCACGTGGTGCGCCGAGGCCCAGTTCGGGTCCCCCGGCTGCCCCACCTCCATGGCCTCGGTGACGGCGTTCAAGATCATCAACGAGGACTTCCGCAACGGCGAGTTCGGTGGCGCCCGCATCCGGGTGTCGCCCGCCGCCAACGTCGAGTCCGACATCTACGTCAACAACGTGGCCCAGGGCCGCACCGCGAACCTGCCCGAGCCGATCCCGGCCACGCCGAACGAGCCCATCGAGGTCGTGGCGTCGTCGGTCGGCGACACCGTCTGGTTCGACGCCGACAGGGACGGCGTCCGTGACGCCGGCGAGGCCGGCATCGCCGACGTGACCGTCCGGCTCTACGACGCCGCCGGCACGCAGCTGCGCACGGCCACCACCAACGCCGACGGCCAGTACACCTTCGGCAACCTCCACTCGGGCACGTACCGGGTGGACCTCGACCCGGCCACCATCCCGGCCGGCTACACCCCCACCTACGACCTCGACGGCGGCATCATCTCGCCGGACCGCAACTCGGGTGCCTTCACCCTCGAGTTCGACACCGACCGGATCGACGTCGACTTCGGCGAGTTCCGCCAGCCGGGCGTGCCCAGTGTGGACATCGAGAAGGAGACGGCGGCTGGTCAGGATGCGGACACGCTCGAGACGGGTGTGTACGTGCGGCCTGGCACGTCGGTCGATGTGGTGATCCCGGTGATCAACACCGGTGACGAGGCGTTGACCCAGGTGGTGGTGTCCGATGAGACCATCGCTGGTCCGGACATGACCGGCTTCGAGTGCACGTTCCCCGATGGGACGACGGGTTCGGCGTTGCCGAACGGGTCGATCCGTTGGGAGGCGACGTTCTCCGTCGGTGGTCTGCCGCCGACCGAGCGCTGGGAGGTCGATGAGCAGATCGACTGCACCGGGACGCTGGCCATGGAGGGCGGTGACCCGAACCACCTGAACACCGTGACGGTGGAGGCGGTCGATCTGAGCGGTGACGGCCTGACCGGCACCGATGACCTCCACGCCTACACGGCGTCGATCGACATCGTGAAGTTCGACGGTCGCCAGGCGGCGCCGGCGAACCCGGTCGATGGTCATGACGACCTCGACGGGATCTTCGATGGCCCGACCACCGGTGCGTGGGACGTCGCCGTCGATGCCGACACCACCGATGACCGTGTCTCGTACGCGGCGGCCGGTTCCTACGAGGTCGGCTTCATCGTGACCAACAACGGTGCCATCCCGGTCCAGGGGGTGAGCGTGGCCGACCAGAACCTGTCGGGTCCCGCGGTCACCGGCTTGAGCTGTGACTTCACCGCCCTCGGTGGTGCGGCCACGGGCACGACGTTCGACGGGGTCCTCGAGCCCGGTCAGTCGTTCCCCTGCACCGCCACGCTGACCATGGCCGCCAGCGAGTCCCACCAGGACTCCGCCGGCGTCACCGCCCAGCCCCTCAACCCCGTCACCCGCGCCGTCATCGGCGACGAGACCATCGACGACGAAGACCGCTACACCGCCGTCGTGCCCGGGCAGCCCGGGATCACCGTCGAGAAGGAGACCGTCGCCGGTCAGGATGCGGACACGCCGGCCACCGGGGTGTACGTCCCGGCTGGTGGGTCCGTGAACATCTCGATCCCGATCACGAACTCCGGTGACAAGCCGCTGGTGAACGTGGAGGTCGCAGACACGCTGAACAGCGGTCCTGCCGTCGCCTCGTTCGCCTGCACGTTCCCCGACGGCACCACCGGCACCACCCAGGCCGATGGTTCCATCACGTGGGACGCGACCACAACGGTCCTGCCGGCCCAGCCGGCTCGCACGTGGGCGGTGGGTGAGAGCTTCACCTGCACGGGCACGCTGACGATGCCGGCCGGTTCGGAGAACCACGCCGACACCGTCGAGGTCAACGCCT
>NZ_JCACKG010000054.1:0-2009 GCF_059505265.1 Myxacorys chilensis
AAAGGAGAAGAAATTTGATTCAATAAAGCGGTCTTTGTAATTGACACCAGACAGGTGTAATTTGATTGCGGCGTTGTACAACTTTGAGCAAACTCAAGCTGCCAAAGTTAGCTAATCTGCAAGAGGTCTAATGTTCAAGCTCTCAGACAACCATTGCAGGGTAAACGCACACGTATCTTAACAGTTAGGTGCAAGAAGAAAGGGAGAACTTAGGATTCAAAGTAGTCGTGAAGCTGTGACGAGATTCCTATGCCTGAAACCGCTCTTAGCAATTTGAAAGCCCAGTTTGCGGAACTCCCTGACCCGTGTGCCCAGCACCGTATTGAGCATTTGTTGACTGACATTGTGATGCTCACGATTTGCGCGGTGATCTGTGGAGCCGAGAGTTGGGTCGAGATCGAGCACTATGGAAGTGCGAAACAGGAATGGCTGGAAACGTTTTTAGAACTGCCGAATGGGATTCCTTCACACGATACCCTAGAGCGCGTGTTTGCTCGCTTACGACCAGAGGCATTGCAACAGTGTTTTTTGAACTGGGTACAGGCAGCGTTTGATATCAGTGGGGGCAAATTGCTTGCCGTGGATAGCAAAACCTTGCGAGGCAGCTATGAGCGCGGGGGCAAGCAAGGCATGATTCATATGGTGAGTGCTTGGGCAGTGCAAAGCCGGTTAGTCCTCGGACAGTGCAAAGTGAATGAGAAGTCGAATGCAATCACGGCGATTCCTCAGTTACTGGGCGTACTCGACCTTGCAGGCGCTATCGTCAGCATTGATGCGATGGGTTGCCAGACTGCCATTGCTCAACAGATTGTGGAACAGCAAGGCGACTATGTACTAGCTCTCAAAGGCAATCAGGGCAGCCTGTTTGAGGATGTCGTGCAGTTGTTTGACCAGGCATGTCAGCAACTTTTTCGAGACATCAAGCATGACTACTATGAAACTCAAGAGCAGGCACATGGACGCAAAGAAGTTCGGCGCTACTGGGTGATGGGGCAGACCGAGCACTTGGTTGGAGCCGAAAACTGGGCAAAGCTCACGACTATTGGCTGTGTCGAAGCTCAACGCCAAATCCAGGAGAAGACAACGTGTCACAGGCGTTACTACTTACTAAGCCTGCCGCTATCAGCTCAGCAATTTGCCCAATCTGTGCGAGGGCATTGGAGCATCGAGAACCAATTACATTGGATACTGGATGTGGCATTTCAAGAAGACCAAGCCCGCTCGACGCTAGGCTACAGTGGTGAAAATTTAGCTGTGGTCCGCCATCTGGCACTTAATCTCCTGACTCAAGAAAAATCAGCAAAGGGGGGCCTCCGGGCCAAGCGGCTCAAGGCAGGGTGGGACGACCCATATCTCCTGAAGGTGTTAGCTCAGTCGTCCACAACCTCCCGCCAATCGTGAAGAAACGTGTGCGTTCGCCCTAACAACCATTGCTGCACTTGCGTATAGCTGCCTAAGCCACCTTCCGGGTCATCCAAACGCCGTTTCAGGCTGATGAGTGCCCAACCCCGGAATCACCTTAGGTCGCCCAGAACTTTGTCGCGTTTCCAGCAAGCCCTTCAGCCCGCTGCCACGATACTAACTCAACCATCGCTGCAGTGTGGCCCGATGCTGCCCGATGACTTTCGCAACCGCACTAACGCTCATCGCATTCGGTAGTTGCAGCAAGTACAACACTTGCAACCGCCCTTTCAAGTTGGGGTTCGATTGCTGTTGAATCAGCCCTTCTAGCTCTGCTGGGGTTTCTCGAATTTCATCCGGGTGATGCCTGCCATTGCCACTGTCCTCAACACGCCAGAACTCAGTATCTCATTTGTCACTTCCTTTTTTCAATTTGGTATCAGAACCGAGGGTACGATACCGTAGCAAGGCTTATAGAAAAGATCTTTCCTCCTCAATCTTTTTGTGACACTTGGCCTTGATTTTAGCAATCACCAATGCGATGAAAGGATTAATACTCGGCAACTAACTTAAAATCGAAGCTTTCTCGTCAGTACAGTGCCTGGCAC
>NZ_JCACKG010000055.1:0-2005 GCF_059505265.1 Myxacorys chilensis
TCCAGAGGCGCATGCACATGACCGAAGTGACGTATCCGCCGCTCGATGTTCCTAAACCAGTCGCCAATGGTGTTTGGATCATCGACAGCGGACACCATATGGCAGGCGCGCCACTGCCGGTGCGGATGACGGTCTTGCAGTTTTGCGATGGCGCTTTGCTGCTGCATTCTCCCACGCGCTTCACTCCTGAGACGAAGGCAGCGCTGGAACGGATCGGTCCGATCGCCCAGGTGGTCGCACCCAACACAGTGCATTGGTCCTATATGACGGGGTGGCAGGAGCATGTGCCCGGGGCTACCTATTGGGGTGTTCCGGGATTGCGGAAGCGGCGTGCTGTGGTGTCGTCCGGGCTGCGTCTTGATCACGACCTGGCCGATGGCGAGCCACAGGCGTGGCAGGGTGACATCGAGTGTATTCTGGTGAGGGGACTGGGCGTCACTGAGGCGGCCTTGTTCCACCGGCCGTCCCGGACGCTTGTTCTCACCGACCTGGTCGTCAACGTGGAACCGCGCAAACTGCCCTGGCCATTATCGGTTGGAGCTCGTGCTGTTGGCTCTGCCGCACCGCATGGCCGGGCGCCGCTTTATGCGCGCCTAGCATTTAGGGCAGGCGGCAACAACGCCATCGATGCGGCACGCCGTATCGTGGCGCTTGAGCCCGAGCGGGTCATATTCTCGCATGGTGACTGGTTCGACAAGGACGCGTCGGCGCAGTTGCGACGCTCACTGACTTGGCTTGCCGCATGAGCGAACTTCTTCAGCGGTTACAAGCAGGATGATGAAATTTGAGACCTCGGGCCGCAAGGTCGCAAGAGTAAGCCTGGCGGATACAGTCCTTACCCTCAAGGAGGTTATTGTGCCTACGATGGCGAAGGGCCCACTGATCCGGCGCAGGAAGGTCGTCAGCTTCGGCGAACGCCACGGCGTTGATGACAAGGCTGTTAAGCGAATGCAAAACCTGCGGAAGAAATATGGGGCAGGGCCGCTCGTGCTTGCTATCCCTTTTCGGCCGCAAGCCTTGTTGCTCTGCGCTGAAGACGTTCGAATGGTGCTTGAGAATTCGCCTGCTACCTTTGCTGCAGCCACAAGGGAAAAGCGTTCGGCCCTTTCGCACTTCGAACCCCTAAACGTTCTGGCGTCTCACGGTCCTGAACGCGAGCAGCGCCGGAAGCTCAATGAAGCGACGCTTGAAACTGGCTGCCCGATGCACTCGATGGCAGTGCACTTTGCGAAAGTGATCGACGAGGAGATAAGCCCAATCTGGAAGACAGCAGCGGTCGGAGGAATACTCGACTGGGACATCTTCTTCGTGGGCTGGATGCGGATGGTCCGCCGACTCGTACTTGGCGACGCAGCGGCGGATGACACGGACCTCACGGACTTGTTGGAAAAACTGCGATACCGCGCCAACTATGCATTTCTGCGCCGCAAGGCTCCGGCACAACGACGTGAACTGCTCGATCGACTGCGCGCCTATGTCGAGGTCGCCGCACCTCACAGCCTTGCTGGAAAGATGGCCCGGCACTGCACTGATCTTGCCCAGATGCCGCACCACCAGTTGCCGCAGTACCTGTTCGCCTTTGATCCAGGGGCGATGGCAACCTTCCGCACGCTCGCCATGCTGTCGGTCGATGCCTCAGCTGGCGAACGGGTGAGGCTCGAAATGGACGCCGTTGCATCCGAACCTGCGCCACAGCTGCCGTTCCTGCGCGCCTGCTATCTCGAGACGCTGCGCCTCTGGCCAACGACCCCGGCGATCCTGCGAGAAACGGTAGAGGCGGTCGCCTGGTCGGAGGGGCAACTTGAGATCGGCACCCACATCACCATCTTCACGCCCTTCCTGCACAGGGACGATGAAAGTGTGACCGATGCGCATACGTTCAAGCCAGACCGCTGGATCGGTACTGTAGCCCACCCAGAATCGGCGCTGGTGCCCTTCAGCTTTGGCCCCGTCCAGTGCCCAGCTGCACACTTCGTGCCGCTGGTTGCAACGCTGGCCATGCGCC
>NZ_JCACKG010000056.1:0-23983 GCF_059505265.1 Myxacorys chilensis
CGATTGGCGTGGACGAAGTAGAAGGTCAAGCTATCGGTACTGGCAACGTGTAACCACCACAGTTTACCGTTCACCCGCAGTCCGGTTTCGTCACAGTGCAACACGTCCGCTTGGGCAATCTGCTGTTGAATCGCGACTTCGACGCTGGCAAGTTCAGCAAAACACCGCTCCCGACTAGCGTAGAGTGTGCCTTCGGAGATCTCGCATCCCAGCACATCGGACAACAATTCTTGAACTCGTGCCGAGGGTAGCAATTGGTAGTCGAGTAAGTACATCATCAACCCCTTCAGATTTGCCCCATACTGCACCACGCTGTTCACGTCTTGAGGAAACTCCCCTCGATTCAACGTTTGACAACAAGGACAGCACTTCACTTCTGCTTGGTGTTCAGTCACCGTGACCCGAATCGGCGCTAAATCTCGCACTTGCCGAACTTCCCATTCCGCGATGGCAACGCCCGTTAACGAAGCTCCACACTGAGTACAAGCTTTGACCGGATGCCGTTCAACTTGTTCGACCTCCTCTGACCACTCTAATGTCTGTCCTAGATGCCCTTCTTGTCCGCCACTGCGTCGCTCACTTTTGCTCCGTAAGCTTTTCGGCTTCGGTTTGAATCCGTCGCTCGACGGGGGCTTACTACTATTACCGCTATGTTTGCTCTGTTGATTCTCTAACTTCTCCATCCGCTCTTCTAGTCCCGATATTCGCTCCAATAGTCCTTCAACTAAAGCAATCACCGCGTCTTCTCCCTGCGCGTAAACTGCTCGGATTTCATCTCGGCTAATGGCGGGTGTTCGAGGGGAATTGCTCAAAGTGCTGCTTTCGGCTTTGCGGATATTTGCTTGAACTCTACAATTGCTTGAGAGCGTTCGCGTATATTGTTATTTTGTTTTAAGCCTGAGTAGTTACATTTTCAAGCGATAATCGATGCAACGACGGCTGAGGGAACCCGTCCTAGAAATTTGATCTCGCCGCAGAGAGGGTTCATGAAGGAAGCACAGCCACCGAAGTTGCATTATGTGTACATTGTTCGCTGCGCGAATAATTGTCTGTACACCGGGTATACGAAGAATGTTGAACAGCGGATTGCCGTTCATAACGCAGGCAGGGGTGGGCGATACACGAGGGCGCACCGACCTGTAGAACTCGTTGCGTCTTGGCAGTTCCCGACGAAACGAGCGGCGATGCAGGTGGAATATGCGATCAAGCAGTTGTCACGGCAGCAGAAGATAGCGATCGCGAGTGGCGCGGAAGTCCCGAAGTGGTCGTGTTATCAAGAAGCAGCGTTGCTGAAAGGGTAATACTTGAATTGGCATCATAGAAGGATGAAATGTCCTCAATGTCAGTCCACTCAAACCGCTAAAAACGGGCATCGTTGCGACAGACAATGTTACAAATGCAAGCAGTGCGGTCGCCAGTTTCTTGAATCTTACCGTCCTTGGGGCTACTTAGAGGAGATCAAGCAAAGGACACCACTACGCCTCTCTCTGACCTTATCTCTTCTAAGTCCCAATAGCTCAAGGCATAGCGACAATACAGCTCACGTTGGGCAAGATGAGGTCAGATTGAAAATGTCGCCATTTGAAGGGAGCTTTGGGATCAACCACGAAATGTCAGTTTTTCTCTCAATATGCCTTGAAATCCTCTCACTTTTTGCAACGGAACCGTCCATTCTCAGGGTTAGTAAAGAATGCTATTGCCGGCTTTCGGAGTGAGGTCTCGACTCGTAAAGTCAAGGGGTGACCTTCCTTGTACTCCCTCAAACGATTCATTAAATGAATCGTTTGAGGGAGTACCAAGGCATCGGGTGTTTCCCCTTGCATAAGACCGTTCTGGAAATGGATTTCTGTCCCATCGTGTGTGATCGTCTCTACCGTTTAGGATGTCATTACAATTGGGGCTATGATGGTCTTTCTGAATGCTTGGTTGGAAGACATAAACGGCTCCGCTAGAAACACCGTTCACCTCCCCGAATGGGGCATTCACGAGTAAGTAGTTCTCCGAGATTGCAACATGATTGCCGAATTCTTCTCCAACCTGCGGCGTTGGATTAAACAAAGACTGGACCAAAGTACCGCTCCCAGCATCGAAGACGTACGCTGCGCCGCTGTCGATCGCGCCTGTGTCATTAAATCGAGATCCAATTAATACCGTATTGCCCTGAATCGCCACCGAATCTCCGAACTGATTATCTGGCGCTGCCGCAGGTTCCAAGAAAGTCTGGAGTAAATTGCCCGTCGTCGCATCGAACAAGTAGGCTGCACCGCCATTGCGGGCGGCAGTATCATCTAATTGGGAACCAATCAAAACTCGATTTCCGTTGATCGCGACCGAAATGCCAAAATAATCACCGGAATCAGGTGTTGGATTCAGAAAAGTTTGGAGTAAATTGCCCTTACGATCAAAGAGGTAAGCGGCCCCAGCATCAATTCCACCAGTGTTATCGCCGTAAGCCCCAATCACAATTCTGTTACCGGAGACTGAGATCGCCCGTCCAAAATAATCCTCTGGATCAGCAGTCGGATTACGAAACGTCCGCAGGAGTTGCCCTTGCTGATTAAATTGATCAACTGCCCCTGCAAAATTATCAACGGAACCATCTCCCACTAAAAAAGTATTCCCTTGAATGGCAACGGCTTCACCAAAATCATTGATTGTGGCAGGGATAGGACTCCGAAACGTCTGGAGCAAATTGCCGGTCTTGGCATCGAACAAGTAGGCTGCACCATTCCGTAGCCCACCCCCGAACTCACCAATCAGAACTCGATCTTTAGAGAGTGCAACGGACGCGCCAAACTGATCTCCGAATTGGGTGGGTGTAGGTTGGAAAAACGAACGAACCAATGCCCCGGTATCAATCTCAACTAAATAAACACCACTACCACCGTCAACGCCGGATTGACCATTACTAGAATTGATGAGTGCTAAATTACCATCAACGGCAATTGCATCTCCCAAAAAATTTCCTACCTCTGAAGTTGGACTGGGCAAGATCCGAGCCAGTTTGAAGGGTGATGCTAGATCTTCGTGTCTCATCATATTCAGTTCCTCAAGTCAAAATCGTAAATCTAAAATTGTTTTCTTAGCGTATTATTTAAAACTGAACGTTGCGGTTGCCGCCACCTCTGCCTAGAGCTAGAACAGGGAGCTAAGCAGCAAAAAATAGGCATGAAACAACCGTTAAGCAGATTGTTAAAAAACGCTTTTCAGTTTCACCGTAATATTTCTAAAGTCGTCAGAGCTTATCTAAATACTACTGAAACAGCTAATCTTTTCAAGTTTTACTATTTGAAGCACATTATTCTTAACAGTGATACTTGCATTTTTAGGTTCTGCGATGTAAGCCTTTTTTAATAGATGTCGCGTACCTCGATGAGTGATTTTTACGCAGTTTTGATACTGATGGCGAACTATTTCTTCATGTCTAAAACCCTAATCCTGCCGTTTCTTGTCCTACAGAATTCAACCATTTGGTCTGCGGTTTCAATGAAGTTTCAAGGCTTACAGAGTGCTAAGCAATGTTTCACCAGCAGCATCAGTTTTGGTAAAGCTTTGACAGACTAAGAATAGAGAGGCATTTTGTTAGGAGAAAATTAACTTCGCTCATTCTCTCATCTGCCAACCTTGACTCGATTCAACGCATTTAAGATTAGAGCAAGAGGCTATAGAAGCAATCACAAGACACATGACCCTCAACCTCGCCTCAACCGAGATCAGTATTCCTTTGCCACCAAAGGCATTGTCAAGTTAATCGGACTGTAGAATAATCGTACTGATCTCATATCGTTCATAACTCCTTGTCCACGTACTCCCGTCACCGATTCCCCGGCGAAGTCACCAACCTCCGACTTTGCCGGAGGTTGGTGACTGGGTTTCACCTGATTGCGTTTGTGATGTTGATGGTCAGGCAGTATGTGAGTATCGGATTCAAAAGTGCATAACACTCTCTAGACATTGTTCACCTCATTCATGCCATCTAATCGATCATACTGCTACTAACGGCGCAGCTAAGTCTGGGGTAATTCGGCTTGCCAGTGCCACGCTCCCCGTTACAGTTGTTCCAGTAGGCAAAGCAGGCTCTCCGGTGAGGTTAGTAGGATAGCTAGAACCATTGAACCGCAGGCGACGATAAGCAGGTGCGAGTCCACCGCCAGCCGTGTAAACAATCAGATCAGGATAGCCGTTCGTTCTTTGATTGCTAATAATGACAGGTTGTTGCACCGCTGGAATTCGAGAGGGTATTGTCAACTTTACCTAAAAGCAGGATGATTGTACTAATCCAACTTTGATCGCAACTTCTTGCCCATGTATTCTCGTCATCGATTCCCCGGGGAAATTATTAGCTACTGCGTTTGGCTGTATTAGACGTTTCCGCTGAGCTACCGGGATATCGAGAAAATGATGCTGTATCGCGGCATTGAAGTCACTTACGAAACGATTCAGGAATGGTGTCAAAAGTTTGGACAGCAATATGCCAACCAACTTCGGCGCAAACGCCTGTACATCACCGACAAATGGCATCTCGATGAAGTGGTGGTGACGACCAAAAAGCAGCAATATTATCTGTGGCGGGCAGTGGATTCAGAAGGGAATGTGCTAGATGTCCTACTCCAACGGCAACGGGATACCCAGGCAGCAGAGCGATTCTTTCGCAAATTGCTCAAAAAACAAAACTTTGTGCCACGGGTGATTGTGACGGATAAGCTCAAGAGTTACGAGGCAGCGAAGAAACGAGTGATGAAGAACGTAGAACATCGACAGCACAAGGGATTGAATAATCGAGCCGAAAACTCGCATCAACTGACCCGAACGCGAGAGCGACGAATGCGGCGATTCAAATCTCCGGGACAAGCGCAACGATTTCTCTCGACATTTGAATCCATCCGAGGACACTTTCACCCAAAGCAACATGAACTAAATGCGAAACGATATCGAGAACAACTCCGCCAACGCTTCGAGGATTGGCGAGATGTTGCTTGTCTCAATTCTGCTGCGTAAATTAGATAGATCACGATCAATGAAACAATCGTACTTAATTTTGCTTTTCTTTCATTAAGTTGACGATACCGGTAGCAGCCAGACCCCTATCTTACCGAGAAAGCACGATCCCAACTGTCAGTGATCGGATCTAATAAAAAGCTCATCACTGTTTTCTGACGAGTGACAATCTCTGCGGTTGCTGCCATGCCAGGAGACAACAACACTTCCTGATCAGGGGTTCTCACAGATCGCTGCTTGAGTCGAATTTGCACCGGAAAGACTAACCCACCATTTTGCTCGTTCACCGCATTGGGACTGACTCGACCGACGATGCCCTCGACCATACCGAATTCTTGATAGGGAAATGTTGCCAGCTTGACTTTGACTCGCATCCCCGATCGCACAAAGCCAATATCCTTATTCTGCACGTTCGCTTCGAGAATTAACTCCTCACCATCGGGCACGAGCGACAGCACTTCATCGCCCGGTTGCACCGTAAACCCCGTTTTGCTGACTTTAATGTTGTAGACAGTCCCCGCTACTCCAGCGCGAACCGTACTGTGCTTGTGTTGCGCTTGGGCTTGAGTCAGTTTTCCGTCGAGGTCGGTGAGTTCTTGCTGTTGTTTATCAATTTGGGTCAAGATTTCGCTTTGCCGTTCAGATTCTAATCGAGTGGCGTTCTTGATTGTAGCTTGATAGGATTGCTTTGCTTGCTCAATCTCCTGCCTTTGGGCAATGATTTCTTTTTGCAAAGAGTCCGCTTTATTTTTAGCATCCAAATAGTCAAAACGCGGAACAGCTCCACTAATCAATAATGATCTGATCGCTCTCGCTTTTGTGTTGGTATGCGCAAATTCTGACTGCAATTGGCTGAGTTTGACCTGTGTGGTTTTGATGATGCTCATTTGACGGTTTGCATCAGCATCGGCGGCAGCACGGCGATCGCGAAATTCTCGCAAGCGGGCGGCTAACAGTTGGTTTTGCAATAAGCTTCCGGCTTGAGTGTTGCCATTGCGTTCGGCTTGCAGTCGTGCCAAGGTGTCGCGGCTCTGTTGAGAAAGCTTTTCGAGGCGATCGACTTCAGATTGAGAAATGGTCGGGTCAAGCTGGACTAAGACCTCGCCTTGCTGCACATGCTTGCCTTCGGTGACGTTGATTTCGCGCAGTAGACCGCTGGCAAGCGATCGCATCGGCTGCACTTGCGAGGCGGGAACCACCTGTCCGGAAGCCGTTGCTACTTCATCGACTTTGCTGAAGGTTGCCCAAGCGATCGTGCCGCCAATCAGCGCACAGATGCCAAATCCGAGCAACCGAACATACAACGGAGGTAATCGTCGTTGAGCATTGCCTAATTCATAGTTCAGGTATTCTTGAGCATTGGCAAACTGATATTTTGTTTGCTGACGTTGAACAGACGTTGGTGAAGTTTTCATGATTAGCTCCTTATTTTCAGGCTTTAGCTAAAACTTTTATTCCAGGTATAAAGTGGATTCTTGTCCACTTTATACCTGGGCAGCTACAGTTTCTTAGTTCTCAAATCATCTTGGTCCTCATATCCTTGCTATAAGCGTTAATAACAGCTCTCGTTCTTGGAAGTCTGCTGGATCTAGTACTCCTAACGTTTGTTCTATTGAGCAATTGTCGATTACCTTCGTTTGCACCACCCTGAAGTTGCCTTTCACGCTTCCGACCGCCACTTGTGTACCTGATCGGTTCTGGATTCCGAATCTGGTGGCGTGAATAGAGTACATCTTCGGCACCGGAATTAGCAGCTCGATTGCCTTGAACTCCTTCTATTCTGATCTCGGTAATTTCATCGGAGTGATTCTTCAGAATGCCATGATCCCTTCTGCTTCCCATGCGTCCACGAAAAACTCTTTGAGCACCGCGATCGCCTATTCTTCTAGGTGAATTCCTTCCAACGTACCTTACCTCTCCGTTTGCGTTTCTTAAAGTGTAGGTAAAGTATCTTCCTCTGGCTAAAGCATCATCACTAACATGAGGACTGTGCGTGACAGTCCTATTCTGTATTTGGAAAGGCGCTCTACGGATAGGTTCAGGATCAGGAGATGGAGTAAAGTTTCTGGTAGGGGGGGATGGCGGTTTGTTTCCACCTCCGCCCGAATTTCCTCGTGGAGGCTGTGAATTAGTAGCTCGTCCAGTAGCACGATCGCCCCGTAATCTCCCTCCCCCACTAGTGCTGCCGCGAGTTGCCCCACTTCCTCGTTCCACGTTTCCTGCTCCTCTGTTAGCTGCCCCTCGTACAGTTCCAACTTCTCTAGTGGCGCTTCTAGTTGTGCTAGCTGCAACACTCCGCGTAGTTTCAGATCCTCTAGCGGCAGTTGTGGTTGCTCTAGCCGCTTGAACGCCTGTGTTCACAGCTTTGGCAGCTTTAACGGCTTTAGCACCTGCCGCGATCGCGTCCCCGACAACTGGCACCGCCGCCGCAAATGACAGGGCAGCCTCTGTTTTGTTCCCTTCCGCTAGATACAAAGCGCCATTAGCAACATCTGCGGCAGTTCCGACAACTGGAATAAAGCCTGCGACATCAAGCGCGGCATGACCAACATCACTCCAGCTCCAGTTAGGACGTTCGCTGGCGATCGCTCCGTCTGTGCTTGTCCAGGCTCTACTTCTGAAACTCGATGCTTGATCAAGACCAGAATTTTGTGGAACGAGTTGAGAGCCAGAGAAAACGATTGATTCAGGAATTGTCTGTCTTGCTAGATCGATCGCTCCTTTTGCATTCAACAAACCCGATCCTGTTTCGGCATCCCATCCTACCTTATTCAAATCGGTTGGAGTCGCGGTGAGAATTTGGCTGACTTGGCGATCGCTTAGCCCCGAATTGGCGCTCCAGATGTTAGCGATCGTGCCCGTTACCTTTGCCGCCGCTAAAGAAGTTCCCGCAGAACCTACCTCTGCAACGAGATCTAAACCCTTACCATAACTAGAGTAGGAAGCGCGGTCATGCCCGTTCGCCGCACCTACCACAATCAGATTATCAGATGGTTGAGAGGCTTGCCCTAAAGCGGACATGGCACTACCTTGATTGCCGGATGATGCAACAACCAGCACATCATTGTCACGAGCATAGGCTAAAGCAGATTGTTCATCCGCCGTGAGTCGCGATCGATTGGACGTGCTGCCGTCTAGATGCACTTCGGTCAGATCAAAGCTGAGGTTCGCCACGGCGCGAGAATGTCCACCCGCTTTGGCAGTATCGACAAACTCAACGAGCGATTCTGACCACTTGCCTGTGCCAACACCGTCCCCCTTCCAAATTTGTGCCTGCGGATTCTCCTTTTGAATCGCTTCAACCATTTTGCTACCATGTTCATTCGCGCCAAACCCTGAATCAATCACACCGACTAACGGTTGATTAGGTGATGCGGTTCCTTTTAGAGCAGGAAGGATTTGATCGGGTGCGATCGCATCTCCTGAACTCACAAAATTCTGTGCAGTTTGCAATTTGTCAGCCACCCAGCTACTTGCTTTGTTCAGCCAGTTAGAACCCAAATCGCTGGTAGAACTGCTGTGATGGACAGGCTGACCGAGTTGAGTTGGCGCGATCGCAGGTTGCGGCGATTTTGGTTGAAAACTCGCACGAGATTGTTGGTCAGAGTAAGAATCGCGTTTCATTATTGTTCTCCAATGACGGTGTTGATTGTTAAAGATGAAAACTAGGATGTAACGTTTAAGCTGCCGCTTGCTGTTGATGCAGCGCCCAATACGCGCCCTTTTGCTGCAATAACTCCTGATGTGAACCCTGCTCGATTAGCACTCCTTTTTCTAGAACTAGAACCCGATCGGCATGTTTGAGTGGTGCAAATCGGTGTGTGATCATTAACACGGTGCGTCCGTTGCAAACTCGCTGCAAATTCTGCAAGACTTGGCGTTCGGTTTCGCTGTCTAACGCGCTAGTGGCTTCGTCAAGAATCAAAACTGGCGCATTCGAGAGAAAGACCCGTGCGAGGGCTAATCGTTGTCGTTGTCCACCCGACAATCCGGTGCCACGTTCCCCAATCGAGGTTTCATAGCCTTGGGGTAGCTCAGAAATAAAGTCGTGAGCCGCCGCCATCTTTGCCGCTTCAATTACTTGTTCTGGTGAAATATCAGGATTGTTGAAGGTGATGTTGTCAAAAACAGTCCCGTTAAACAAGAAGTCATCTTGAAGCACGACACCAATTTGCTGCCGCAAGGACGCTAAGTTGGCGCCTTTAATGTCAAATCCATCGAGTAAGATTCGACCTGATCGCGGCTGATACAAGCGTTGAATCAGCTTCGACAATGTGCTTTTGCCAGAACCACTGCGTCCCACAATGCCAACAAACATTCCTGGCTCAATATCAAACGAAACACCTTTCAGCACATCTTCGAGGTCGGGCTGATAGCGGAAAAATAGCGTGTCGAAGCTGATTTGGCCCCGGATGGATGGCAGCACCAAACCAGTCTCTGACGCTGCTTCCGGCGCTTCATTGAGAATGTCACCAATGCGATCAACCGACAGCAACACTTGCTGAAAACTTTGCCACAGTTGCGCTAGGTGGAGTAAGGGAGCGATCGCTTTCCCAGACAACATTTGAAACGCCACCAACTGTCCAACAGTAAGGTGATGTTCAATCACTAACATTGCCCCAAACCAGAGAATCATTAGTTCCGAAAAATTCGTCAAAAACTCGCCCACATGACCATCGATATTCGACAAGGTAGACGCTCGAAAGTTAGTGCGAACATACCGAGCAAACAATCCTTCTGCTCGCTCACGCGTTGCCATTTGAGCCGAGTGTGCTTTGATAGCATGAATCCCCGAAACTGTTTCTACTAAAAATGATTGGCTATCTGCATGACGATTGAACGACTCGTTCAGCCAGTTCCGCAAAATTGGAGTTGTCAATAGCATTAATACAGCCAATGCAGGAATCACCGCCAAACTAACTAGCGTGAGCTTTGGGCTGTAGAACAGCATTAACCCCAAGTACACCACAATAAACACCGCATCAATCACGACTGTCAACGCGGTTCCTGTGAGAAACTGGCGAATATTCTCTAATTCCTGAGATCGCGCCACCGTATCACCGACTCGCCGCGCTTCAAAGTAAGCCAGTGGTAGCTCTAGTAAATGGCGAAATAGCTGTGAAGATAGACTTAGATCCAGACGACGTGCAGTGTGAGTAAACACGAAGAGGCGGATGATGCCTAAAAGCGCTTCAAAGATGCCCACTCCCAAAAGCGCGATCGCGATGACATGCAGGGTTGATAGACTCTCATGCACAATCACTTTGTCAATAATGACTTGTGTCAGCATTGGGGAGGCCAAGCCCAACACTTGCAGCACCAGCGAGGCTAATAGCACCTCCCCTAACAAGCCGCGATAGCGCAAAACCGCAGGTAAAAACCAGCGCAGATTGAAAGATTCAGCCTTCGATGCGGATTGCACGAGCCACAACTGCCCATCCCAACCTGTCTCCACTATCTCACGCGGCACACTCTCACAGTGTTTGAGGCGATTGAGTGGATCGGCAATCACCATCCGATCGCCCTTTACTTCATACACCACCACCCAATGTTCTTGTCGCCAATGCAGTAGTGCCGGAAACGACAGTTGCTCCAGTCCCATCCAACTAATCTGCTGAATATGATGCAGTTGAAGTCCGATCGTTTCAGCCCCTGCCACCACATCTTGAGGCGTTTGTCCTCGGACTTGGCGCTGCACTTGCTTGAGTGGCATTGGTGTCTGCAAATGTTGAGTCACCATTGTTAAACAAGCGGCTGGACTGTTGAGACTAAACACGTAGGGATAGCCCGATGCGGGATGCCGCAACTGCGGGTCGAGCGGTTGATAGCGCCAGCGTAAATCTGCCCAGAAATCGTGCAGCAGTGGAGAGGCGGCTTCTTGCCAGAGATCAGACTGCCAAAACGCGACAATCACTTCTTTACTGGCGGCTCTCGCTTTCCACTGTCCGACCAATCCTAAAGCATCGCCAAACCAATCTCCCGGCTTGAGCAAAACTGATTTTCCAGGTTCTAGGACTGAAGTTCCTTTTTCTTGCACTAGGCGAATATTTCCAGCCAGCACCAGCAGTTGGCTACCCAGTGTTTGACTCGACCAAAGCACTTCTCCTGTCGCATGACGACTGACTTGAGCGTGTTGCCGAAACTGCAATTTCTGCTCGTCTTCAAGCAGGCTCAACGGCGCTTCATCCCAAGGCAAGTTGAGCGTGTAAATGTTTGGTTGTGTGACCATATCAATTTACCTGTAGTTTGACGGTCAGGATTGCTAATTTTTATTTCATCAATTAAATTTATAGATTGAGCTAAGCTGATCGGGGTAGTGTGCGATCGCGGCCATATACCACATCCATAGCTTTCTCCTTAATGAGTCATAAACGACAGCCGAGGCAGAAGCGCTCTCATTTGCCTCTGTTAGTCTCTTACGTTCAACCGCCAAGAATTATGCACGGGTTAACTTAAATCTTCGTTATTGCTACCCGATTTTGTCCGGACTACTGAACTTAGATTGCTCTACTCAAAAGGCTTTAGCTCTCCTTCTGACACAATCTAAATGTTTAACAGCTTATTTCATTCCAAGCTTATTTATAGCGTTAAGCCAATTTTGAATTTCGTTGACTAACCAAATACATTCTTCTTCCGTTAGTACCCATTTCAACATGTAAGTTCTTTTCGTGCGGATGTTGACCCAAAATTGTGTATATGAAGCCGCAGAATAACCACCTGTGTAGCAAGTCACTTCAGTTGGAATAATTGAGAGATATTGAATGTCTGAAATTCTGCCTACTTCCGACTTCGACTTATTCCGCACAGCAAAGCAATCGTTTGATGTATCCAAGCAAATAGAACCTAAGCACGAGAGTTGATTGTACTTCGGGTTTCGTAGGTCAAAAAATGCGAATATGCAGAAGACGATTTGGCTTAAGATGAAACTCCATCCCCCCAAGCTACCAAACACAACTGTAACCAACAAAGTCAGGATGAAGTAAGCACTAAAACAGAACAAACTTGATGGATGCCGGTATCCACGAAACTCTATCTTCAGGGTGTCTTTTGTATTTTCCGTTACAACAATTCGAGGATTAACTCGCTGAACCTTTTTAGTTGAGTTGGGATGGAGTGTTTGAATTCTGCCAAGCAAAGAGTTCTGTGATTGATTCAGCGCTTCATACGCTTCATCAGCACTTGTGAATCGGCGCTCTAAACCAGGTTCGACCAGCTTTTCAATCCAACTGACAAAGCTAGGATTGATCGTAGCTCGATCGCTGAATTGGATTCTGAACTCACGCTGAGGTAAATCAACTGGGGCAGTTCCAGTCAAAAGATGAATAAGCGTTGCTCCTAATGCATAGAGATCAGATGCTGCAACGGCACGTCCCCAAAACTGCTCCAAGGGCGCATAGCCCACTGTACCCACAACGGTAAACGAGATCCCTGTTAGGGCTGCTTGATCCTGCACGGCTCCAAAATCAACCAGCCAAACTTGTTGAGCTTGATCCAGAATCAGATTGCTGGGTTTAATATCCCGATGTAACACAGGAGGACATAACCTATGCAAGTACATCAAAATTTGCAAAACCTCTTCAGCAATCCGATGAACATCTTGTTGACTAAATCGTTTTCCTTGTTCGAGTAACTCTTGGAGTGATGGTCCTGGAACATAGTCTTGAACGAGTCCCCACCAGCATAGAGTTGAGCGAGTCGTTTGATTCACTAAGAAATAATCGCGATATCGAGGAATTTTAGGATGGTCAAGATTTTGTAAGACTTGTGCCTCTCGCTCAAATAGTTTCAAATCCTGCCATTGCATTTCGCTAAACACTAAAAGTTTCACAATGATAGATTCAGGCGGATCGACCGATAGGTCTTTGGCGAGCCAAGTTTGCCGACCTGCTGCGGAGCGCCCCAAAGGGTGCTGGAGTTGATAACGGTCTTGTAAAATCAATCCCGACTTAAACACGGCTTTTGTTTCATTAATGAGCAGTAAGATCAATTCGGTCAAGTACGTCTTGATTCTGAGACTACTTCTGTGAGCTAAGACTTCTGTGAGCTAAAAATCGTTCTCCAAGCTCTTACAGTACCTTGGCCAATTGGCATGTCCGTTGTTCTGCCATTCTGCCACTCCAAGCGAATTCGCATGTTCTCATTCGGAGCAGTGGACAGGGCTGATGCTAGTTCAGGAACGACAGACCCGCTTTCGTAGGTGTAAATCTTGCCCGCGATCGCAAACAAAATTTTTCGAGGAATATGATCGATGTAAAACGCTTCATAGACTGGCTTTTGGGTCGGATAGCTTTCTAGTCTTTGCTTATGCTTGCAATCATCGTCTTTGCGCTCTTTTTTACGCTTGCAGTCATAGTCTGGAACCCATCGATCGACCCAAGCGGTTTCATATCCTGACAGGATCGATTTTTTCTGGGTGTAAGTTGTGCGGATGCCTTGCTTTGACCAACTACTGACAAAGGTGAAGTCACCTGCAAAGTGTTTGTCATACACAACAGTGCCATCAAATGGATCTTCAATGACCTGCGACCATTTAACCTTGGAGTTTTCTGTAATCGGTGCCGACTGCACAGCAAATGCAGTAGATGTCACGAAGGATGAAACTAAACCCAATCCCAAACTCAATAATGGTTTCTTCATGCGAGTACCTGTGGCTTGGAAGACATTAAACTTGTGCAAGGAAATCTATAGTTATTTAGCAGTGAGTAGCGTAATCTGATCCAGTGCAGCTCGATATCGATCTTGATTGCCAAATTGCGAATAAAACTTTGCTGCCTGTTTGAAATCTGCGATCGCGGCTCCTTTATTTCCTTGCTGAACCTGAATCAGACCTCGACTGTAAAATGCATGTCCGAAGGTAATAGGGCTGCCCCAGTTCCGATTGATTCTAATCGCTTCACTGTAATCTCTGATTGCTTGTTGAGGCTGTTTCAGATTCGATGCATAGAGTACAGCCCGGTTGAAATAAGCCATCGAAGCGGGTCTAAGCTGAATAGAGCGGGTGAAGTCCTCTAGTGCACCTTGATAGTCTCGCAGAAGGCGTCTTGTTATTCCTCGATTTGAGTACAACGTGGGATCGCTTGGATACCGTTGAATTCCTGCGCTAAATACCTGTGATGCTTTCTGAAGGTTGTTTTGTCTGAGTTGAAGAAGCCCTACAGTTAGATAGTAGCCAATTTGTTGGGCTTGTACTCCAGCTGTGCTTCGCCGCCCAGGAAGGGCATTCACTGCGCCTACTGGAACTGCAAAATTGAAATTTGTCCCAGGAACGCCCGATCTGACAATCCCGACAACATAGCCATCCTCATTGAGCAAGGGTCCGCCAGAACTTCCAAAGGTAACTGATGCTGTAAATTGAATCAGACCGCTTCCATCGATTCGACTCACGATTCCATCACTAAGGCTTCTCTCTAGCATTCCAATTGCTTTAGGACTTGGATTTCCGATCGCATAAACTTTTTGCCCAATTTGAGGTGGCACAGGTTGAATTTTCAAGCTTGGAAGCGGTTTTTTCGGCTGGATCTGGATCATTGCTAAATCAACGTTAGGATTGCGAGACACGACAGTGCCTTGATAGACTGAACCATCTGCTAACTTAATCCGAACTTGTCGGTTATTTCTAACAACATGCTGATTGGTCAGAATAAGACCTTTGGAGTTCAGAATAAACCCGCTTCCAAGATCGAATGACTTGCCGTTTGGTGCTGCTATTACAGCGACGGCAGAACTAGATCGCTGATAGATTATTGCTGGATCAAGTGCAAAAGCGGTATGAGTGGCACCTAGCGCGATCGCAATAGAATTCAAAACAGGAACAATCTTTGAAAGAAGTTTCATGGCAATTTATTGTGATGTTGATTATGTTTTCTAACCTTTCGTTCTGGTTGAGGTAACGCCTTTGACAAACCATTTTTGAAATAATAAAAACACTACAAAAACAGGAGCAGCCATCATGACTCAAAAGCCGAGAATGTCGCCCCATTAAATTAGTGGCAACAGTTAGAAAGTTGGAACTGCGAGTGGTAAAGAGCGAACTTCTTCACCGATCGCGATCATGAGCGACTATAGGAACGATCCCTATTGCGTCAAAAAAACAAGAATCCCAACAGCAGCAAACGTAGGGTTTGACACTGGCATGATCATTTCAACGAAAGTCCGAAGTGTACTGGCTCCATCAATGTAGGCAGTTTCTTCTAACTAGTGTACTGGCTCCATCAATGTAGGCAGTTTCTTCTAACTCTTTGGGCAAGCCAACAAAATACGTATCTACTGTATGAGACTCATTCTTGCATCAAACCCCACAATGAAAAAAGAGCAAACAGGGGCAGATGAGGGCAGTTAAAGAATTCTAGGATGGAGGTTCTCAGCCAAATGCTAGGCTAATTCACATTCATACTTGGATTCATATTCCTATGAGAGTTAATCAGTGGTACAACAAATTACACAGACTCTGGCGACAACCTAGATTCACTCTAATCGGCTTGGGATTGTTGGCTGTTTGTCTAATGTTTGTTATGACAAGCAGCAGGCTTTCATCAAACTTAATGCGATCGACGTTGCCAAACTCCAAAAAATTTTATGAGGATAAAGTCACGCTCAGGTTTGTCGTACCAAACGGTGAAGCAGCACAGTGGCAGTCTCTGATTGACGAATTTGAAACAATTCACCCTAACCTTGACATCGATTTAGTGAATCTTCGTGACCAGAATGCAATCAAGCCGCAAGACCCTAGAGCCGTCAAACAGCAATACATCGATTCGTTCACATCCGAGATCCCTCCCTACGACTTAGTTTTCATGGATATCATTTGGGTTCCTGAGTTTGCAGAGAAAGGATGGATACGAGAGCTAGACATGAAAATCACAGATCCAGAATTGAAGGAATTTCTCAGCGATGATATCAATGGTGGAATCTATCAGGAAAAGCTGTATCGAATGCCCGTCCGCTCCGATATTGGCTGGCTCTATTACCGTACCGATCTCCTCAAAGATGCAGGATTGAAGCCGCCAGAAACGTTTGAGGAGTTAATCGACATTTCTCAGAAACTCCAAGCTCAGGGACTGCGTTGGGGATATCTTTGGCAAGGACGCCAAGCTGAGGCGCTCGTCACTGTGTTTGTTGAGGTTCTCCGCGGATATGGCGGGTTTTGGATTGATCTTAAAACGTTGGACGTGGGACTCGATCGACCTGAAGCGATCGCAGCCGTTCAGTTTTTGCGTAACACAATGTTTAGTCAAAATCCAATTTCCCCTACAACACTGACCACCTATCGGGAAGATGAAACGCTCAATCTATTCCTAGATGGTAATGCCGCCTTTTTACGAAACTGGTCTTATGTCTTGCCAAAAGCCAATTTAGATGATTCTGATATCCGCAACAAAATTGGTGTGAAGCCAATGGTGCATGCATCGGGTTACACGAGCGGAGGCTGTCAGGGAGGTTGGGGCTTAGGAATTGCTGAAAAAACTCAGCATCCAAAAGAGGCTTGGGAGGCAGTTAAATTCTTCACAAGTGAGGCAGCACAGCGCAAACTCTTTCTAGCATCTGGTGATGGATTACCCACACGGCGAAAACTGTTCAAGGACTCACAACTGGTTAAACGTTACAGTCACTATCCCGCAATCTTAGACCTCCTCAAGAAGCAGAAGTCCGACCCGGTCGTTTCACGTCCTGCTATTCCTCAATACGCCGAAGCAACTTGCACCTTACAAAAATATCTCCATACGGCTCTGACTCAAAAAGAGAATCCAGATATTAAAGGGAAAATGCAAACTGCTGCTAGAGAGACTAAGCTTTTGCTCAAAACGAATAGCATGCTGAATGAGAAGGACTGTAGCTCTAATAATCCTATCCATCAAGGGCAGCTCTTTCGATAGTTCTCATTGCTCATGTAGCGCTTCCACTCCTTCTGTGTAAGGTTATCCGTGATGTGTTCACACGCTTTAGGACGCAAATCTTCCAATTGCCAGAACCATACCTTTGCTGTTTTGTCTGAACTAACTGTTGCAATCTGCTGATCATCTTGAGGCTTGAAGGCGACGGCATTCACCTGCTTTGCATGGTCTAAACGTGCAACTTCTTGACCACTAGATCTCTGCCATACCCTTGCTGTTCGGTCATCACTTGCTGTGGCAAGGAACTCATCATTAGAACTAAAGGTAACAGCATTGACTTTTTCTTCGTGGTTCAACGGCATACCTTTCTCTTCCTCACAACGCTCTACATTCCAGACACGTCCCTTACTATCTGAGCTTCCTGTCGCTAGATATTTTTCATTGTGGCTGAACGTGATCGCAACAACACCCCCTTCATGTTGCAGCGTCACACATTGTTGCTGCCCGTTTTTCTGAAATACTTTTGCCTTATTATCATCACTCGCCGTCGCAATGAAGTTACCCTGCAAACTAAAGGTCACTGCATTGATTTTACTATCGTGATTCCACGGTTTTCCTATGCGTTGCTGTCTCGCTACATCCCATAATGTCGCTGTATTATCAGCCCCCGCTACTACCAGTTGTGAACCATTAGGACTCAACGCGATCGCTTCAACAGAACTCTCCAAGGAAACTTGCTGAACTTGGTGACTAGCCTCCAGCAAGGTTTTAGAATTACGGCTAAACTGGTGATTATCAGGTACTCTCCAAACCTGTACTATATTATCACTAGCAGTAGCAAAAAACTTGTTATCTTGGCTCAAGGTGATAATAAACTTATTCACACTTTTGTTCTGGTTTATATCCACAGTAGCAGTGTCCCCACTGTTGGTTTCCCAAAACTGTACTGTCATGTTTTTGCTAGAGAAATCAGAACTCGCGATCGCTCTAAACCGTCCATCTGGGCTGATCGCGATTCCTTCAGGGTTGCGCTCTGCGCTAATTTCAGTTTCAGCCGCTTTACACTCTAGTTTCTGACCATTCGCTTCACAAACTCTCAAGATGCGATCCTTCTCGGATTGATCTAAACTTACAGTGACCATCCGATCGCCCTCGGAATTAAATGTCACAGCGGTCACAGGACTATTGTGTTCTAGGCGAATCAGCGTTGCATTATCCTTGATTTTCCACAAGCGGGCTTTATTATCCAAGCTTGCCGTGGCAATCAGTGTCTCGTTTTCTAAACTCGGATTGAAGGCGACAGCACTCACAAAGTCTTTATGAGGAATGTAAGCGATCGGTTTGCCACTCTTGATATCCCAGACTCTCACCGTCCTGTCCGTACTTGCAGTAACAATCCATTTGCTGTTATGGCTCAGCGATACAGCCGTTACCGCCTGCTCATGCTGTAATGTTGTGGGTGGACGATCGCTTCCAACTTTCCACACGGATGCTGTCTTATCTAAGCTGGCAGTTGCCACATACTCTCCATCAGGACTGAATGCGACATCGAGAATCACGCCTTTATGCTTCAGCAATTGCCCTACAGGTTGTCCGCTTGCTGTATTCCAAACTTGGGCAGTCCCATCAGCACTTGCTGTCACAATCAATTTTCGATCGGGGCTGAAGCTCAAAGCGTTCACGCTATTGCTCCGGTTTAGAGATGAGATTAGTCTGCCGCTTGCTATCTCCCAAATTTTAGCTGTAATCTGATCTTCACCCGTTCTGTTTAAACTAACAGTATTGACAGTCGCAGTAGCAATAAACTTATTATCAGGACTGAATGCGATCGCATTGACATAAAGTGGGAGCTTTAAGCGTCTAACCAACTTCCAGCTTTTAGTTTCTCGTATTTCAATGCTGTCATCGCTCGCTGTTGCAGTGAATTTCGTTGCATCATCAGAACTGAATGCAACTGCGTTTACCTTGTTGATATTATTTAGGGGCTTAACCTCGCCACTTGATACATTCCATACACTTGCTATACCATCCAGACTAGTAGACACTAGCTGTTTCCCGGTGCGGCTAAAGGCGATTGTTTCTACATCATTAGAATGTTCCACGGTTTTGAGCAGACGGGGCAGAGAATCTAATCGTTTATACAAAACTTGTTGCGCCTCTGGTGAGAAACGTCCTTGGTTTTGAAATTGCTGCATTGCTTCCAGCGACAGTAATACACTAATGCGAGGATCACCAGACACTTGAGCTTTGTTCACTAGTTGATCTGCTTGTACCTGTTCAGTGCGCTGGTTAGCCTGTTCAGTTTGCCGTTTTGCCTCCTGCAGTCTATTCCTAACAACCACCAGGCTAAGTAGCAGAATAATCAGCAGAGCGAGGTAAATGAACCGTCGAGTTAATCGCCGAGTTAATCGCTTGATTTTTCGTCGATTCAGTTTGTTAGCGCTGGCAGCTAAAAACCGTTGATCCTCATTGCTGAGATGTTTGTCTTTTGCCCACTCCATTGCTTCTTGGAAGGTCGATTCATCTAAAAGCCATGAATCATCCTGACAACCAGAAGCGAACCAGTTCCCCAAAGCATCACCATAGAGACGGCGCTTTTTGGCTAGCTCTTCAGCCACCCAAGTTAAGTTGAAAACTTCGCCATAAATCCGGTTCTGAATTCTTAGCTGATGGTGTTGCTCTACTACTAATCCGGACAGACACAATTTTATTTGCTCTGGACTGTGATCAGCAGCAACGTCCTGATTGCGTAGAATTTGCTGATACAATCCGAGCAGAAAACAGACTTGCTGATCGTTGATCAAAATGCGATCGCGGATATGGCTGAAATGACCTTTTTCATCGTAAAATTTCCAGTTTTGAATTATCCGCGATTGCACAAGCTTCTCAACCCACTCCGCCTCCTCGCCTGTTGGAATGAATTCTTGGCTCGTCTGGATCAGCGCACAAAGCCTTTGGGTTAGAAAAGGTTGTCCACTCGTCCACCTCAAGACCTGCTTCAAGACTGCTTCAGGATCAGCAACTTTACCAATTAACCCCCTTTCTAAAGGTTTGGCTTCTTCAAGCCCAAACCCCGTAAGTTGAATCGCTTGACCAACGTTAAAGGGAGTGGATTTCTTGTCTTGGATCAAATCCGAAGGAGTTGCGACCCCCAGCAAGACAAAGGTGAGTCGATCGTACTCTGGCTGATCGGCACGGCGATTATAACAAGCTCGAATCAATGCAAAAAAATCATCAACTCGAAACTGTAAACTCAGGACACTATCAATTTCGTCAATGAATAAAACAATCCTCCCAGGTACGGCTGGCAATAACACTTCTTCAATGAAATTGCTCAGTCGTCTGACTGGAGAAAGTGCCTTGCGTTCAGTCCACCAAGCTAGACCAATCCCCAGATCGAACTGTTTTACGAGTTCATCGAACGTATCTGCATACCACTGCTCCGGTTGATCCTTGGTGTTACGAACTGAAAAATCAAGCACCCCACACGAAGTTCCAATTGCTTCTAGTCGGCCTTCCATTCGCACTCGCAAACTAGATTTTCCGGTTTGTCGAGAGTTCAACACGTAGCAAAACTCGCCAGCCGTTAGTGCTTCATACAGATCGTGATCGGCTTGTCGCGTGACGTAACTGCTAGCATCAGAGAACAGAGTTCCACCAACGACATAGCGATAAGTAGAGTGATGAGTCATACCTCGGGTGATTTGAGGGAGTGCAAACGTTAATCCTATAGACGATCGCGAAAATACTGGCGGTATAACTCACAAGACGGCACTTCACCTCTTTCCTCTACTTCGACCAATCCCATGCTGTATAACTGAAACACATAGGCGGGTTCAACTCGGATGGGAGTCGCTGAGTTCACGATATTCTTGAACGCAACGGCTAAATTTGAATTCTGCCGAAGCGTACTCAAAAGCTCTCCCAAATAATTATGGTAAGGACCCACTTCTGTGGCTGCACTTTGCAAAAATTGCTCTAACGTCGTCTCTGGGTGCAACGTCAGGTAGTCGAGCGCTGCATGAATCAGGTAAGGATTTCCTCCAATTAAAGTCATGATTTGTTCGACCTGCTCCGCCTGCCAGTGCAAGTTATACTGCTGAACTAATTGTTGTACCTCCTTTAAGTAGAAATTTCGCAAAGAAAACTCTTCTCCAACATTGGCTAGTGGCGAGTAATTGATGTCAAGCGCACCATAGATATTTGTAGAGTGGACGATTACCAATCGGAGATTACGCCAAGTATCACCACGAACTCTCCTGGCCCCGTCATACCAACCCCTGAGAAGTTTACAGAAGTCATCCGCAACTTCGCGCTCTTCAAAAACTAGGTCAACATCATCTAAAACAAGGACTAGAGGCGTGTTGATGCCTGCCAATAGATAAGTCTGGAAATAATTCGTGCAGTTGCTATTGTTACCTAGATCATCCTGCCATCTCTCGTCCAGTTTATTGGGCAATTCTAAGCTATTGCCAACACTAATACAAAACCACCTCAAGAATGTCTGTAAGCCTGTAAAAACGGCGTGATCGGCATCACAGAAGCTCAAGGTCACAGACTGATACTGATCTTGTTTCTCTTTCACCTGGTGCAACAGTTGTTCAATAAACCAGGTTTTACCCGCTCGATGGGGTGCTTTGACCCGAACCAAAGCACCTGGTTCCAAAGAAATTATCTCATAACATTTAGATTCAAGCGGTGGGCGTTTAACGTAAAAGTCTGAAGGTCGCTGACTTCGACTGGATTCAATGATGTCGGCTAGTTCCAACCCAAGAAATCGAGCGATCGCGTCAGCGGAAGTTCTTCTCACCCTGATGCCTCTCAGTAACCGCTTCAAGGTGTCAATGCCTATCCCCGCCTGAACTGCCAAATCTTCCCTCGTGTAGGTCTGTTCACAATTTTCTTCTCTCCGTTGCTGCCGCTCTTGCCAAATCCTGTCGCGAACACTGTCACGGACAAGTCTAATGCCTTGTAGAGTTGCTTGAACACTATCCGTTTCGCGATTTGTAGCCATCATTAGCACCAATGTTTCAGATTGTGGCTGCCTCATATTACACATCTAGATACGCTCCTACAAGAGCAAATGGCCAAACTTAACTGCACCTTGACTGCACCTTTTGAAAGTGTCAGAAGCTAATCGAGGTTTTTCCTAACATTAACTACCGTGTTTTGGAGGATTGAGGTGCTTGCGGTGTTTTGCGGTAAATCGAGAGAAGAGGGCTGCGGTGTTTGCGGTGTTTTGCGGTAATCCTTATTTTATGGACACCGCAACTTACACCGCAACTTACACCGCAAACACCGCAATGTTTACCGCTACGAACATTATAAATTAGCAGGCTCTACAAACTGACTTTCAAACTGTTAGCAATTAGGTCAATCTTTTCTCTTAAAACTAAGTTTTGAGAGCGTTTTTGAGCAAAAAAAGGTATCCGATCGCTATCTGATCGCAATACTTCTTTCCCCAACTCTGTGATCGTGAGTTACAATAAAGGTATCCGATCACCATCCGATCACCAGTCATTTACTACCCATTTCAGAAGGGCTTAAATTATGTGTTTCATCCTCTCTCTTGATCGCGGCAACGGTGGAACCAAGTTTGTGCTTGGAACCGAAGACAAAGCGTTAGTCACTGACTCATTCCCTAGCTTGCTTGCCCCTGTAGAAAAAGAAGGTTCTATCAGTGTCGAAGGTCAAAGTTGGATCTATGGCTTAGACGCTTGGAAGGCTCAGCGCTATGTCGCCATCCGTAAACCTTTAGACTCTGACACTGGCAAGCTAGAGAATCTAAAACCTGTAGTTGCCTCAATCCTGCATCACGCGATCGTCAAGAGAAAGGTGAAAGGCATCCCTCATGACTTCCCTCTGATCGTGATTGCTTCCCACAACATCGGCAGCAGTGCGGTCGCCTCACACTACGAACAAGCGCTAGGAAAGTTCTTCGACATTCAGATCGAAGGCTCGGTTTATCGGGTACGCATCGAACGGGTAGAGGTCAAGAAAGAGGGATGGGGTTTAACGGGAATGCCATACAAAGCGGCGATCGATTGGGGCTTCGGAACCATGCTACCGATCTATCGCGCTCCCAACGGTCATGGCATTGGCTATGCTGAGCAGTCCCAACGGGGAGTCAATCAAGCTTTGATTGATCTCGTGAATGATGACTCTTTCGCTGACGCTGTGGTGAATGCAGGATTGCCAGTGCCTCCAACGTCTTTCGAGTTGAATGTAGCTATCAGAACCGGATCACTAAACATTCAAGGTTTAGAACTGAGAAGTCACTTAGATCGAATGCTTTCTAAAGAGTGGGACAACTACTTAGCAACCGCCGCTTACACGGTTCGCAAACAAGCGGGATTACCTCAAGACGAAGTAATCGGTGGCACCGGTGGAGGTTTCAGCCTCATCTCTGATATCAAGGGCGATGCTTGGTTAGCAGAGCGCAACATCAGAGTAGGTAAGAAGCCTGAGCTTGCATCGGTTGGAGGCATGTTCACGTCAGCCGCTCGCGCTGTGGGTTCTAAGTGATATGTCCAGAAAAATCACTATCACCCTGACTAGCGATCGCGAGCTAGGTTTTGAGGCTATCTGGCGACGACTCCCTCATCTTTCAAAGTCTCACTCAGCAACTATTGACTTCTTGATCGCTCACTACCTAAACGAAAACCCAGACCCCCAGATTCAGGTTCAGCCGACAGCGGTAGAAGACGAACCCTCAGCCCAAACAGACGAAGATAATTCACTACTAGGCGAAGACTTCTTCTAAAACATTCAAACCCCTAAAACCAACGTTATGCCTAAGCAACAATCTGAAGCCGAGCTTGCTAATTTTGAATTCGACGATGTACTTGTACTTGAAGACGAGCTTGAAGTTGATGACGAAGTTGATGACGAAGTTGATGAGGACGACGAGATCCACTACTACGGGTCAGCTTATCTAGACGAAATCTTTATGGAGGAAGACTAACGTGGAAGTTCTTTGCTCTCAAACAAAAGACGGTGGTTTCAATTTCCCTCTCGGTGAAGCTCATTACGTCCATACCGTTTGCGACTCTGAGCTTCGGGTTTACGCGGTTGAGGGCATTGGTAAATTAACAGATGAATTTCCGGTTTGACGTTTGCCGGAGGTTAGAGAATAGTTTCAGGTTTAGCAGGAG
>NZ_JCACKG010000057.1:0-23408 GCF_059505265.1 Myxacorys chilensis
AGCTGTTGGTTAGAGGCACTTTGCTATGCTGCCTAATGGATAAAGTCGAGCTGAGCTTGCAAAAAGACTAAAACGGATCTAAATCCCAAAGCTCGTGCTTGGCGTGATACGGCACTTGCACCCACTTTCCTAAAAGTTTTTCCCACCAGCGAAACGGGTGGGGCAATGTCGCAACCTGAATGCTTGAACATCCAACTAGCCAAGCACCTAACATGTCGGTGTGCCGACTGTCGCCAATCACGACGACTTGATGAGGAGACAACCGCATTCGAGACAGTGCCCGACGAAAGGCAGACGGAAACGGCTTCCGAGCAGGACTAATCGCCGGAATGCCCAATCGCTCAGACCATGCCACAACTCGATAGCGACGCTTCCCGTTAGACAAAATAAAAAATTGCATGCCTTTCCGCTTTGCTTCTTCAATCCAAGCCTCAGCGCCCGGAGAGAGATAGCGATCGTCTTCAGATACGATCGTGTTGTCCAAATCTAGAATGACGCCCTGAATGTTTTGCCCGATCAGCGACTCTAAATCTATACTCGCCAGCTTGTAAGCTCGCTGTGGAAAATTAAACGGCGTTTTCCGAACGAATCGTTTTTGTAGAAGTTTCACTAATAAATTGATCCTTTAAAATTTCAGAAAGTAGAATGGTTTAAGAAATCAGCAGATTAGCGCGGCGAAATCTAAAGGAGAACGATCAATTAAAGTTGGCAAGTCGATTAGCAACGCGTCTGCGGGTTTGCTATCTCAGTCGCGGCGATCGCGTCTGATTACGATTTCTAGGTACTGCTTCCCTCGCCCTGGAAAGAACGGGGACTGTCATAAAGGAAAGTAATGGACATACGAGTATTCATGCCCGCAATGCCTTATCCGAGAGAACGAGCAATCTTTATCCAAACTTCAAGATGCTGTTAATGCGTTCTGCGTCAATAAGCAAGTTCGGCCTTGCAGACATCCATTTTCTATCACCTAATGCGAAAGGATCGGCAGCACATGCAACCCGAATAGCATAGAGACGCCCGCGATCGTCACTCAAAACACGTCTCTATTGCAATCAGAACGACGTAGTAGTGTTTTGAATCACAAGCATCTGCAGGTGATGTCACTTCTAAGCGCGATCGCTATCAGCGCTGCTAACCTCTAGATTTTCAATAATAGAAGCTAAGTCACCCACCAGATCTGTTGAGATCTCTGCTGCAATGCTTCAAGTTTTGGTTCAATCTGCTCTAGAGAACAAGTGCCTTAGTGTCGAATCGGAAGGGTTAATTCGACAAGTACTGGCGATCGGCAGTTGCGACGCTAAAGACATCAATGCTTTAAAGGAGCTTCAGGAGGCAATTCAAGCAGGCGAAATTATTCGGGAAGCGCAGAATCGGTTCTCCTTGGCTCAGTTTGCTCTGGTTTAATTAAAGTCGAATTTAATTAGAGTCGAACTGAAACGCTATTCTGGAACACATATACTGAAATTCAATTGCAACCCGCTGCGATTGATTGCACAATGAAGGCAGTTGTTACGCTTCTCTGTCTCATGAGCAATGCCCTCGCTGATGCCAAAAATCTCTTGTCTGACTTGATGCATCGCTACCGTCATCAAGTGGACTATCTCGCCATTCGATTAGAGTCGGCGGAAGGCACAGATATTCTTCTGCGACGTAACAAAATTGAGGCCCTCAGCGAAGGCATCTCGATTGGAGGACAGGTTAGAGCGTGTCATAAGGGCGGATGGGGATTTGCGAGTTTCAATCAGCTATCGGGTCTAAAAGACCGGATTGAAGACGCGATCGCTGCTGCTCGATTGGTGGGCGATGATGAAACCATCTTGGCTCCGGTGACACCGATTCAAGATTCTCGAACGGTTGCGATCATTGGAACCGATCCCCGTCAGATTCCATTGATTCAAAAACGAGAACTCTGTCAGCACTATGGCGACATCTTACGCAGCGTTGATCCTCGCATTGCAACGATTTCAGTACGCTACGGAGACAGCGCTCAGCGCATCATTCTCGCCACCTCTGACGGGACGCTGATCGAACAATCTTGGATCGATATCGAAATGCGGTTTGCCGCGACGGCTCGCGATGGCGAAACGGTTCAGACGGGGCGAGAAACGGTCGGCTCTCGAAAGGCATTTGAAGACTTGCTGGGCTTAGATGAGCCAGTAAAAGCGGCGGCACAACGGGCGGTGAATTCTTTAGCGCTGCCTCCTGTAAAAGGCAATACGTACACGGTTGTGATTGATCCAATCTTGTCAGGCTTGTTCGTCCACGAATCGTTTGGGCATCTCTCAGAAGCGGATATGGCCTACGAAAATCCTGACTTGCTAGAGGTGATGAGTCTAGGACGACGGTTCGGCTCCCCAGAGCTACAGATTTTTGATGGAGCGGCCATTCCAGAGCATCGCGGCAGCTATTTTTACGACGATGAAGGGGTTCCAGCGACGACCACGCAGTTGATTGAAAATGGCGTATTGGTGGGGCGGCTCCATTCTCGTGAAACGGCAGGTAAGTTGGGGGAAACGCCGACTGGAAACGCTCGGTGTTTGAATTATCAGTATGCACCGATCGTACGGATGACAAACACGTGGATCGAGCGGGGAAAGACGCCTGTGAAGGATTTGTTTAATGACATTAGAGAAGGGGTGTATGCCCGCAACTGGATCGGCGGCATGACGAATGGAGAGATGTTTACCTTCACGGCTGGGGAAGCGTGGATGATTCGCGATGGTGAACTGGCGGAGCCTGTCCGAGATGTGACGCTTTCGGGCAATGCGTTTAAGACGCTGGCAGATATCGAAGCGATCGGGGATGATTTTTTCTGGGATGAGTCGGGCGGGTGCGGTAAAGGCGGACAAAGCGGGTTGGCGGTTGGTTGCGGCGGTCCGAGTCTCAGAATTCGGGATGTGGTAGTAGGCGGAGAAGCCGCTGAAGAGTAGTGATCGTCCAGAGCTTGTCTTGTGGTAGCAAGCTCCGGAGGATAGCGTTTAGCGAAGATTGGAAGGCGATCGCTGCATTCTAAAACGCTGTAGACACCATCTACGTTGAGTTACTGCTTTGTCACAACAATCGTACCAGTGTATTGATTTGCTTTGTTCTCATTTGGTGTGAAGGTGAGTAATGCGTTTAAGTATTGCCCCTGTTTACCTTTTAATTTCCAAGAACTCCAGAGAATAGACTCATCCTTGTGGGTGCTAAACTTCGTCCATCCTGAGCGAGTTAGTTGTTCTTCATAAGCAGCCTGAATTGCAGCAGCAGTGAGGCGGCTTTCTAGATGGGCAGAAGCATAGAAGTTTTCACCATAGCCATTGCCTCCAATAGAGGTTGCAGTGCTGACTTGAATGCTGGATGGAGCAACCAAGCTGGGTAAAGGTAGTTGCTCGTTTGGCTCTGTAGTTTGTTGAGCTTGCGGTTCTTGGCAAATATCAGAATCTTTGTCTAAGTAGAGACGAACATCAGTTGGCTCATTGGCACTTCCACGGCCAGATGAAATGCTTAACTTTGGTCCTTGTGCGCTCTTACAGAAATACAAAGGCAGATTGTCGGTGCTATCTGAAGCGACAAAGCCAGGTTCACTATTAAAGTGACTGTAGCTAAGTGGGCTTTTCCAGCCAGAAGTTTGAAGCTGAGCTTTGTAGAAAGCTCGAATCTGCTCAGGAGACTGTGTTGCGTCCAGAATAACTTCTGTATGTTCTTGACTCCGAACTAGCGTTGCAATTACTTTCGCATTGCTAGGTAGCGGTAAGTCTACGGGTAGCTTTTCTGGCAGACGACCTACGAGCAGCTTCATGTTTTTGAGACAATCTGAAGGACACTTTAGAATCCGTAGAACTAACTGCTGAGAGATTTTTTCTTCGCTAGCCGAATCAGCGGGTGCTGCAAGAAGTTGACTAGGCGCGATCGCATTGATAAACAGCACCGTTAGCGTAGACAAGAATGGCAGGCTTGTTTTTCTGAAAATTCCAATCTGAGTGTGATCAATCATTGGATAGCTCAATCGATTTCCATTTCAGTGTTCACCCGATGGAATCGATTGAAACATTACAAAAGTTCTGCTCTAAAGTACGAGGAGTCAGTTTTCCATACTTTTCGCCATCGCTTTTGGATAGACGAGCAGAAAAAATCCCATCCAAGTCACTACCGGAATTGCCACCAGCACCGTTACCCAAATCAGATGCAGCAAGAGCCAACTCCCGCCAATTAGCGCCACACCTGTAAGTAGGATCGACCAAGGCTGACACCACCAGGGTTTATAGTCCCAAACATTTATCGGAGATTTCATAGACGCGGTTCCTGACTTTGCACTAATTGCATTGCTTTGTGGGGCTGCGAGAACTGTTTATGATTGGGGTAGAAGCACAGCAGGCGTTTTTTCAATCGCGATCGCTGTATCAAAATAAGCCTGAATTTTTTCAGCCATTATTTGAACATTGGGTTCTTGAAGCATACTAGAATGCCCACCAGGAATATCATACACCTGGACTTTTTCAGTTACCCGCTTGCCCCATCCCAACAACGGATCACTATAAAGTTCAACGTAAGGGGTGTCGTCGACGAGAGTATCATCAAAAATACTGCTTTTCTGAGTGGCTCGGAACAGCAATACTTCCCCTACAAACTTTCCCTGAGCAACATGCTCTTGTTCTGCCCACAGCAAAACTTTCCGAACTGGAATTCCCCACAGCACTTTGGGTACAGGAAGACCTCTTTCCAAATAGTTTCTCAGTAGCCTGAGCTGAATGCGATCGCGAATGCTTCCAAGTCGCTTCTGAGATTCATAAATAGTTAGATTTGTTGTCTTCTTTCTGATCTGATTCAGTATGTAAAGCAGTCGTTTGTGCGGTTTAAGGTGGTCATTGCCACTTAATCCTGTTGAAAGGCTCTTGAGACGCTGATTGGCAATATATCCAGTTCGTTTAGTGGCTTCAGCCTCAGCCGCTTCAATGAGAGCAACCATCTCAACCGATTCTCCTTGTTCTTGAAGCCGCAGAGCCATCTCAAACGCCAACATCCCTCCGGCACACATCCCTCCTAAAAAGTACGGTCCTTGCGGTTGCACCTGACGAATTTGCTCAATGTAGTAATCTACTATGCTTGAAATCCGAGTATGGAGGATTGGACAGGAATTGGAGCTACAAGGCTGAATGCCGTAGACTGGCACTTCTGGATCTAAAGCATATGCCAAAGAACGGTAGAGCAGCGTTTCGCCATCCCCATCGTGGATGAAGAAAACAGGTGGTTTTGCCTGTCCTGTTTTGATCAGTGTTAATGAATTCTGCAACTGGGTCTGACTAGATTGTAGAACCGTGGCAAGCTGTTCAATAGTAGGAGCAGATAACAACGTGCTGAGCGGTAGCCATTTACCAAATTTCTCTTCGATTTGAGCAAACATCTGCACTGCCAGCAGCGAGTCTCCTCCAAGTTCAAAGAAATCGTTCTGAATACCAATCAGTTGAATTCCAAGGACGGCTTGCCAAATCTGGGTCAGTTGCTGCTCCCATTCATTTCGAGGTGAAACGATCGTTGTGAGACCGACCAAGTTTGCAGACGTGGGCATTGGCAAGGCTCGACGATCGACCTTCTGATTTGGGTTGAGGGGCATCGCCTCCAGCACTACAAATGCGGCAGGAACCATGTAGTCTGGTAATTTGGTCTGCAGAAAGCGGTAGATCTCCTCGATCGAAGGATTCTCTACTTGATCCAACACCACGTAGGCAACTAATCTACTTTCGCTGCTTCCAAATTCACGAGCCATAATGACTCCCTCACGCACGCCGGGAACCTGCCGTAAGGTCGCTTCAATATCACCCAGCTCGATCCGGATTCCACGCAGCTTAATCTGGAAATCCGCACGCCCTAGAAACTCCAGATTGCCGTCGGCTCCGAACCGCCCCAGATCTCCTGTTCGGTAGAATCGTTGCCCATCAATTGTGACAAACTTCTCCTGGGTCAAATCCTCCTGGTTGAGATAACCTTTTGTCACCCCTGCACCGCCTACATAAATTTCACCCAGAAGACCGATTGGTACTAAGTTCTGTTGCGAATCATACAGACGAATAGAAACGTTGTTAAAGGGTTTACCAATTCGGCTCTTTGTCACGGCTTGATCTCGCGGAACCGGATAGGTGGCGCATAAAGAGCTAACTTCACTACAGCCGTAAAGAACAGCAACATTGGCGTTTTGAAAGATGCCCTTTATCTCTTCTAGTAAATCAGGAGAAACTGTATCTCCTCCTGTGAACACATGTTTAACACCCTGAAATTTTTGGATATTGATGTCATTGTCTTTGATATATCCCAACAGTTTTTGCATCAAGCTAGGAACAGTGTGAATCATGGTTAGCTGTTCCAAGGTTTGGACCATTTGAGCAAAATCTAAAACATGCTCTCGATCAAGAATAGTGAGAATTCCACCAGCAGCGAGTGGGGATAATAGCTCGAATATGGAGATGCTAAAGGTATAACGAGCGATCGAGGGCATAACATCATGATGGTCAAAGCCAAGCCGCTCTTGAGTTGCAAAAATATAGTTCACCAAATTTCTGTGGCTTGCCATCACTCCCTTTGGTTTACCAGTTGTGCCGGAGGTATAAATAATGTAGGCAGTTTGGTCAAGGGAAATCTCGTTTTTGGGATTGTGGGTTGGAAACGCATTGATGATCTCCCAATCTTGGTCAAGACAAAGGGTGTGTTCTGCGATCGCAGGTAATCCCGGTTGCAGTTGCGCCTGTGTGAGTAAAACTTTCGCTTGCGTATCTTCTAGAATTGATATCAGGCGGTCTTTGGGGTGAGTCGAATCGAGAGGAACATAGACGCCGCCTGCCTTGAGAATGCCTAGCAGACTAACGGCAATCTCTAGTGATGGTTGAACACAAACCGCAACTCGAACGCCTGCTCCAACTCCTACGCTGTTTAAATAATGAGCAAGCTGGTTAGCGCGCTGGTTTAACTCTGCATAAGTAAATCGTTGTCCCTTACAGGTCACTGCGATCCGATCTGGATTCTGGGCTGCATAAGTCTCAATCTGCTGATAAATAGGAAGCTGTGGATAGTTGGCTGTTTTGCTATTCCATTCCACCAACAGTTGGTGTTGTTCTGTTTGCGTTAATAAAGGTAACTGTGCAATCGAACTATTCAAATCTCGGCTAATTCCCGATAGCAGTACCAGGAAGTGATTCGATAAGCGCTGTATTGTATCTGCCTCAAAAAGGTTAGAGTTATATACAAAAATTCCAGTGATGTCTTGTTCTCGCTCAAGAATCACAAGATTCAAATCTATATTGTTAATGCATCTATGGTGTTGTTGCTGAAGCTCTAAAATCAAGTGTTTTTCATCTTCAATGCTAGAGCTATCTTTGATAAAGGTAGCGATAACCGGCAGCCTTAATTGTTGATTCCGTTGACCTGCTAACTGATTTTGCGAATCGTGCAAGTTCTTCGGGGCGATCGCTCGTAGAGTTGCAGAAACATGATGAACTAAGTCTCGGATATCTAACTCAGCGTGGATTAAACTGCTGATTTCTGTTGCGTAATCTTGGTCACTGTCATGATCCAATATGAGCAATCCCAAATCAATCACTTCCTGGTGAGTGTAGCGATTTAGTAAAGCGTTGAATGCAGCCAGCAGCAGCGATCGAACGTTAGTGCTTTCTTGCTGAGCTTGTGCATTGAGAGATTCAATTAACTCATTAGACAAAGAAAATCTGTGATAACCAGGCTGGTAGGTTGTAGAAGGTGTTTTGGGAAAATCGTTGGGCAATTGCAAAATGGCAGGTTCATCAACAGTAGATTTCTGCCCGATCTCGTCTAATGTCTGATCAGAACTTTGAATGTGATTGAGCGTTCTGTTCCGAGTTGACGATTCTACAGCCGTTGCCAGTACAGGACGGATGGGTGAGGTTTCAACCATTGTTTGAGTACCTGGAGATAAATGGATGAGGATAAACAAACTTGTTGTGTGCAGTTCTTTGGGCACATATAACAAAACAAATTCTGGTTTTAATCGCAATTCAGCATGAGAAACGCTTCATGGCGATATTACGGTAGAGCCACCCAAGAAATCCTGATTGATCCTTTACGGTTTCTTCAATAGAAGAAATCTGCGATCGTTAGCTAAATGCTAAAGCTGATGATGAATGCATCGTTTCAACGTCGTTCGCGGCTAGAAAATTGCTCACGGTGTTGATGATATGATTGCTTTCCTGGAGTGCCCGATTTGCGTCATCTCGATATGTTTCGCGAGCAACTTCAAATTCAGCCATTAAGGCAGCCCGGTTTTCCTGGGCCAGGAGATTTGCTAAACGATCGCTTGTTTTTGTTAATCGCGTAATCGCTTCACACCGATCTGGTGATGCCAGCATGATATCGATGTAGAGTGATGCATCTTGAGCAAACAGGCGGTTAATCAGATTGATTTCTGTACGATAAATCGGGCTAGCAAAATCGAGGCTCTGACCAATAGAAATCCCCTCCTCCGCCAAGAAAACACCTAGACTGAAGGTGGCAAAATGGCGGATTGCTTGCACGGCTACCATCATGCGATCGTGCTCTTCGGCCGTACAAGTGATTAGCTTGCCGCCTTCCGCTTCCATCAAGTCTAAGAACCACTGAAAAGCATTAGGTTCACGCCCTGGACAGACCACTACTTTCTGGCTCAAAAAGGACTTGACTCCAGGACCAAACATAGGATGAAGCCCTACAACAGGACCCGGATGGCTGTCCAGCATTGTCTCAACAGTAGGAACCTTGGTACTGGCAATATCTGCCAGTATGGTCGTTGGAGCGACGTGTTGAGCAACCTTCTGAATCACTGCCAGCGTCCCTTTAAAGGGAACACAGATTAGGACTAAATCAGCATTGCCCAATAAACTATCAGCTTGCTCCCAGCCGTCATATTCCAGAATGCGAACGCAATGACCTGCTGCAACCAAACGATCGGTAAAAAAGCGTCCCATCACACCGCGTCCCCCAATCACAGTGATATTACGTGGTTCAACCTCATACGGTAATGAGGGCGTAGAGGCTAGAGCAGCCATAGAGCTTATGATAATGCTGCTCCAGGCACATTCCGAGACACCCATCTGCATCAGCAGAGATTTGTAGTTCGAGAGCTGTTCCTGCATTGAAGGAACCCCCAATGCTGCCAAAGTCGAGATTCGCTCGCGTAGCAGTGTAATTAAACTTTGATCAATCTGTTGGAGTTGCTCAGGTATAGCCATAACCACTCATCTTCCTTAAGTCTTTTTCATTGCAAGCGTAAGCCCGTCAGCAATTGGGAGCAGACTGATCACAACTCGCGGGTCGTGGTGAATTTTCTGGTTCAACGAACGGATCGCAAGTGTCTCTGGTTCCTGATTTGCAGGGTCTGCAACACGCCCCGCCCAGAGGACGTTGTCGATCGCAATCAGCCCACCGGGACGCACGAGTTGAAGTAACCGTTCGTAATAGTGATCGTAGTTCTGCTTATCAGCATCAATGAAGGCAAAGTCGAAGGTGTTCGCATTCCCTTCGGCTAAGAGACGATCCAGTGTGCTAAGAGCTGGGGCAAGATGAAGGTCAATTTTATGGTCAACGCCAGCCTTTTGCCAGTAGCGCCGTGCAATTGCAGTATCTTCTTCGCTAATATCACAGGCAATAATTTTGCCGTCCGGTGGAAGAGCAAGAGCAACTGCAAGTGTACTGTAGCCGGTAAAGACACCAACCTCTACTGTTTTCTTGGCTCCGATCAACTGAATCAGCAGTGCTATGAATTGTCCTTCTTCTGGGGGAGTTTGCATAATCCCCCAAGGATGTTGTTCTGTTTCTTGTCGGAGTTGAGCCGAAACCTCATGCTCCCTCAGTGAGGTAGATTGAAGATAGCTCGATAAGTGATCACTTAATCCAAGAGATTTACCTGAACTCTGTGTCTTTCCGAATAGGGATTCTCGGAGCTTACGGGCTACTTGCTCAAGTCCGAGATTGCGAAGGATTTGCTTAGCAAATTCACGAGAACTGGATTGCTGACCCTGACTGAGAGATTTACTTTCCATGTGAATGTTTGAGGATTAGTGAGTTTAGCTGGAGTGTAAACCGCTGTCCCTTGATGACGGTCTACACTTCGACAGATGTAAAGCCCTTGTTGTAAACCCGGTTCTGCAAGAGCTTTAATAACTAACTTATGATGTTCCACTTCATCAAAAATGGCTCTGCATGGCTCACCTAAATGAAGGTTTCTACTTTTGTAGCCGCATACATTACGTCAAGGCAGCCATAATCTAGTTTTTCCTCCCCAGAGACGAACTTTTTACACGGTTAATCTCCTTGCTCCTCATCTGTTTCGTCCTATTTGGCATAACTTGCAGAGAGGGGTGGTGCAACTTCAGGGGGTTGCCAGCTAGAAGGTTTTGCAGAGAAGTTGGTAAATGTTGTTTTGCGTCCTTCAGCTGTTGCTTCTTCGATTTGTCGATAGAATCCCTTACCAGCTTGTTGAGAGAAGGTCACTTCGAGTTCCTCCTTGATGCTTCTGGGACGCTGTACGTATTCTGCAAATTGTGTTTCTGAAGGGCTGAGATCAGAATAGCCTTTGCAGAAGAGTTGTTTGAGAATTCCAAATCCATCTTTCTTTGAGATGGGTTCTCCTAAAACATCGAAGCCATGCTTCTGTAATCGCTCCATGAAGCTGTCTAAATTGGACGTGTCATAAGCAACGTGTTGAACACTATGATCCCCATGCCGCTCAACAAAAAGGGTCGCTTGAGATTTGTCGCTTCGATCAATGCCCTCAACTAACGCAATCCCAAATGCACCATAATCAATGCACCAGAGCTTCATGCTGCTTTTTGAATTATCAGGATCAACATCATCAATTCGGGTCACTAGTTTTCCACCTTCAACTTCGATGTGGAACCATGCCCACTTTTCGATCATGCCTTCGGCACAAGCATAGGTGATGTGATCAACTCTAACTAACCAGCTCATCGTGTCTTCCTCACTAACTATTAAAGTTCAGAGTTTGCGAAGCAAATTGAGAATACTTCAAGCACAAAAGAATTGCAGAATTGTGTCAATTAGTAATAGTCCGGGTAGCTTCTTGAACGACTCCACAACGTTTTCAAGGATTAACGTTTTCAAGGATTGCAGTTCTGGGATCGAGCGTTGAACCAGAGTTTGAGCCTCAAACCTTGGTCAAACTTCGTCTGAAGCATTGAATCAAGACAATTTCGATTTAGACTAACAAAGAAACATTCGATTTCCCTATTTGAAGAAATGCCACTGGTTATTCACTTAAGATTGCTATAAAGCACAGAGTAGTTCAGTGCACTTTATGGCTTGACTATTGGTAAGTAACGAGTGGATCTGTTGTCCACTACAGTCGTTCACTACAATAGAAAATCTTGTGAAATGAATTCGTGTCTCTCCCAGGATTTAATTTTATTATTCGTAGCTGTCAGTAAGTTACTCAGACATCCAACAATGATTTAGGTTTATCAAGTAACAAACCTAAATCATTGTCTAAACGCCTGTCTAAACATCTGACAGTGCTTCAAGAAGCGATGAACCCCTAGCAGTCATCAGTTAAATCGCTGAAAATGTTGTGTGATCTTCAACACTCAACAGTAAAAGCACTGACTTCTGAGACTCATCCTACTAAACGGATTCAAAATCCCTACTTAGTTCTATCAATCTTCATCAGATTTAAGCTTTTTATAAAGCAAATTTAAAATCAGTCTTAAGGGTGATGCATAGCTGGGCGCATCTCGGTTAAGAAAAAATTATGTAAAGAGTAAAAGTATCAAAGGTTTAATTGAGAAAAGTTCGTTATCTTTCTTTCGGTTACTCCAGCAAGACTCAAGTCAGCTGAAAGAGGCGAGTTCTAGCCCATCGCCTAAACAATTTACGCACTCCCATATCAACGTAACGGTTCGAGGGGATGACAGTGTGTGCTTGGGAAATCTGTAGATAGCTGTTGTTAATGCGACCAGATGAGTTGAGCTGCCCAAATTTCTGGACGAGATCAGCAAAGCGGGCTGGGAATAAACTTTGGAAAGTGTTAAACAGCTAGTGCGAAGTTTGGTGTTGCGAATCGAGCAATTAGAGCGGCAGTACGAGGAATTCAAAGCCGAAAACGAATTGCCGCGATCGCAGGTGAAGCAGAATAGCAAAAACTTGTCGGAACTACGCTAGGCACATCTCAAACGTGACTTCACTCGCATTGCTCGCGGTGAAAGAAGATTTGATATTGCACCGCAAGCGAAACACCAGTGGCAAAGACCGGTTACAAAAGAGATAGTTATGAAGAGAGATTAGTCGCCTACAACAAACGCCTGCATGATCCACTTACCGTTCTCTTTAGCAAACAGGACTCGATATCCTAACGGATTGTAGGCGTAGCGATTTGAAACGTATCCGGATTTATCATTCGGCAGGATCACGGGAGTCCAAGCATTGAGGTCACTTTGCTGAACCACTTTAGGCGTGTTCAGCATGGCTTGTTTGAAGGTATCGCGATCGAACTTTACAATTTCGTTAGAGAGGATAGCAACGAGCGGAGCGTTTGAATCAGGCTGCGATCGCACACTCACATTCTCTCCGACTACAATCACAGAGGTTTCATATGCCAATGCTTTTTGGTCAGACGGAGCATCTTTAATCGCTCCGTTAAACTGTCGAAACGTCGTTGGACAGGAGAAAAAGATTCGTTCATTGGTACAGCCGAGTGCCAGTGCTTTCTCTAGATCTGTCCAAAATGGCGACTGGGGATTTTCAGGATTGAGATAGCTAATTGAGCGCTGTTCGCCAAAGCCTAGTTTCGTTTTGGGCGTGACAATACTACGAATAAATTCAGCATCGCGATCGCGAACCGCTTGCTTCACTTTCTCTAAAAATTGAGCAAAGTCAGGAAACTGCGAAGATTCATCGACAAGATTAATGCGCCAGTGAGGAAAATCGGTCAAGTCAGATGATTGCAACCCAAGCGTTGCAGACGGTTGCTGAGGAGATTGAGGAACGGTTGGAACCGAGGACGGCGCGGGTTTTGCAGGTTGCAAATCGTTTTGAGTCGGCGCTTTATCCACAATGATGGGGAGCGAACTGCGGTTAAAGTACGTGACGGCGGCGACGGAACCAATCGCTGCAGAAAAAACAACGGCTCCAGAGAGTAGTGCGGCTTGGTATTTCATAGTATGGTGACTGCCCAGGACTCAAAGCGGGCGCGTCCTCTTATGATCTAAATCCACAGATGAGCGATCGCTTTCCGGATCATTCTCATAGCTCGAAAGACTGATATTCTCTAGTTTTTAATTGCCATAAAGGAGCTTCATTTGAAATCGCATCCTCTAGAACGCGCCCTCAGTTCTGACGCTCTAACCCACTATCCTTACGCCTCTCAGCGTCGGTTGGTGATAGGATCTTGCGGAGCCGTCGCAACGAGCCAACCTCTAGCAACACTGGCGGGAATGGAAATGTTATCAGCCGGGGGAAACGCAGTGGACGCTGCGATCGCGATGGCAATTGCACTGACAGTTGTTGAACCGACATCGAACGGCATTGGCTCAGATGCGTTTGCGCTGGTGTGGGATGGTGGGATGCACGGGCTGAATGCGTCGGGGAAAAGCCCGCGTGGTCTGCCGCTTGAGCTGTTTGCTGACCTGCCACAGATGCCGACACTGGGATGGCTGACGCCTACGGTTCCGGGAGCCGTTTCAGCGTGGCAGAGCCTCTGGCAGCGCTGGGGGAAACTGCCATTTGAGCGCTTGTTTGAACCAGCGATCCGGTATGCAGAACAGGGGTTTCCGGTTTCTCCAGAAGTGGCGAGAGCGTGGAGCCGAGCCGAAGCGTTCTTTGTGTCGTTGAGCGGAGAGGAATTTGCGCCGTTTCAGGAGGTATTTTTTGCAGAGGGACGAGCGCCGCGTGCGGGGGAAATTTGGCGCAGCCCAAACCATGCGAAAACCTTGAGCGCGATCGCTACAACCGGAGGAGAAGCATTCTACCGGGGAGACTTGGCGGATGCGATCGTCCAATTTGCCGAGACGACAGGCGGATATTTCACTGGGGAAGACTTGGCAACCCATCAGGCCGAATGGGTCGAGCCGATTTCAACCAACTATCGGGGCGTAACGGTTTGGGAACTTCCGCCCAATACTCAAGGGATTGCGGCACTGATGGCGTTGAACATTTTAGAAGGATTGGATCTCGCTCAACATGGGCGAGACTCGATCGAGAGTTATCACATGCAGATCGAGGCGATGAAGTTAGCCTATGCCGATGTTTATCGCCACGTTAGCGATCCGCGATTTATGGAGCTGTCGGCTGAAGAATTGCTGAGCAAAGTGTACGCGGCAGAGCGGCGACAACTGATTGGCGATCGCGCCATCCCGTTACCTACATCCGGTATGACGAAAGGGGGAACCGTTTACCTAGCTGCCGCTGATGAGGACTTGATGGTGTCGTTCATCCAATCGAATTACAACGGCTTTGGGAGTGGGATTCTGATTCCCAATACTGGAATTGCACTACATAATCGCGGCACTGGATTCTCCACTCAAATCGGGCATCCCAATCGAGTGGCGGCTGGAAAGCGCCCGTTTCACACGATCATTCCAGGGTTTCTGAGCTATGACGATCAGCCAATCGGGCCGTTTGGTGTGATGGGCGCACCGATGCAACCGCAAGGACATTTGCAAATGGTGGTGAATCTCGTTGATTACGGCATGAATCCACAAGCGGCGTTAGATGCTCCCCGGTGGCGATGGATTGCTAAAGATCAAGTATTGTTAGAGCCGCCTGTATTTCCAACGGTAGCAGTGGGGCTGAGCGATCGCGCTCATCAGATTCAACTTTCAGCTGAACCGAGTGCGTTTGGTCGTGGGCAAATTATTTTGCGATCGGGCGAAACGCTGATTGCGGCGTCAGAACCACGAGCGGATGGGCTTGCCTTGGCTTGGTAGAAAGGCGCTAGAATTTCCATCATCCTAGCGATCGCACAGGTTATGCGCAAATTTCAGAATCGATGGGCGCGAAAAGGGCGCGGTTCACGACCTAAGGCTGATCAAAGTCACGTTCAGGGCGATCCGCTTCGCATAGTTTCAGATTCGGTACGACGATCTTTGAACTCGAAAGGACGCCCCAATGTTATTCGGCTCGGAATGAAGCAGTCTCCTTGGGAGGATCTGTATTACCTGCTGCTAACCATTTCTTGGACGCAGTTTTGGATATTAACAATTCTGTCCTACATTTGCACGAATACCCTGTTTGCGATCGCGTATCTGACTGGTGACAACAATCTGAACAATGCGCAGCCGGGTTCATTTTGGGATGCCTTCTTCTTTAGTGTTCAAACGATGGGAACGATTGGCTACGGAGCCATTTCGCCCAATACTTTTTATGCCAATATTATCGTGTCGATTGAGGCGATGCTGGGGTTATTAGGCGTTGCGATCGTCACAGGATTGGCATTTGCAAGATTAGCTCGCCCAACGGCAAAGGTGCTGTTTAGTCGAGTGGCGGTGATTGCGCCGTATAACGGTGTGCCAACGCTGATGTTTCGGACGGCAAATCAGCGCACTAACCAGATTTTAGAAGCTCGCTTATGGGTTTCTTTGGTGCAGGATGAGGTGACGCAAGAAGGTCAAGTCATGCGACGATTCTATGACCTTAAACTGAGCCGCGACCATAACCCTGTGTTTAGTCTTACCTGGACAGCTATGCATCCTATTGATATCGGCAGTCCGTTGTATGGAATGACGCCAGAAAATTTATCACGAGACAACACTGAAGTTGTCGTTTCATTAACTGGAATTGATGAAACTGTTTCTCAAACGATTCACGCTCGCTATTCTTATATTCTTCGAGACATTCTTTGGAATTATCAATTTACTGATATTTTTATCAAAACTCCTGATGGTACAGCAATTGATTTTAGTAAATTTCATGATGCTTCTAAAATCTTTTAACGTCAAAGTATCAGGCTATCTCATGGGAAGTTACCGTAATTTCTGTAAGACAGAGCATGATTTTGCTCAGCTTTGCGAAGCCAAGGATTGGTTAGTAGAGTCTGTCAAATTGTTCTAAATCCTTCCAATCTCATTGGGTTTGAAATTAGATAAATGATGAAATTATGAAGCGACATCTGTGTTATTGCCTTGCAGCAACGATCATTTTCACCGCCTGTACCTCACCACTGCCACCCGAACCTACATCGCAACTGGAAACGGTAACGTTGAACACAGTGAAAATTGTTGCTGGACAGACAGTTTATGTCCCTGTTTACTCTCATGTTTATTCGCCCGATCGCAACCAGAGACTAGAACTAAGCGTCACCCTAAGTATCCGAAACACCGATCGGACTCAGCGCATGATTCTGACGACGGTGAACTATTACAACACTAATGGTGAACAAATTCGTCAATATCTAACGCAACCTGTGGAACTTCGACCCCTTGCTTCGGTAGACTTTGTCATCAATCGGGACGACACGAGCGGTGGAGCCGGTGCAAACTTTATTGTCGAGTGGGTTTCTGAAAGGCAAGTATCTAATCCAGTGATTGAGGCATTGATGATTAGTACAGCTGGTAATCAAGGCATTTCTTTTATCAGTGATGGGCGTGTAATCAAAAGTCGGGCGACGAAAAGCAAATAGCTGCAAATCCGCTTGATGATCTACTAAAGTTTAGGCAATCAAAATACTAGTGGTTCGCTCTGCTTATCAATTCTGCCAAGATATTTCATCATCAGTCGCCGTAATTTTTGTAAGGCAGAGGATTGTTTTGTTGAGACGTGCGATCGCTTTAGTTGCTTCTCTCAACTTGGGCTAAGTCCCTCAGCATATCTAATTGGGTTTGAGGTAAATCAACAAACTAGAACTCTAAATTAATAAACCAGAACTCAAAATCAATAAACGCTTATAGCAAATTAGATTTTGCTTAAACGAAACTTATCTATCAATTCTCAAAATTAGATTTCCTTTTCTGGTAATCAATATTCAAGTTCTCGAAATCAATAGTACAGTTCTCAAAATCAAGTTTAGAGCGAGTTGAAAAAATCGGACTGGATACTCAGTGCTTTGCGATTCGCTTCGCGAAGCTCCAAAGGATCGCCTACTACTGAGTATCAGTTGTTGGGTATAAAACTTGGCACAAGAAATTGACTAGTGATACATTAGTACCAAAATACTAGTAATCAGAAGACAGTTTTAGAACGCTGTTCATAGCAACAGACATTCCTATGTATTTACCTCTCCCAGTTGGCTCACTTCTGCACAAACAGTACCGCATTCAAAAAGTCTTGAGACAAGGCAGATGCGGCTGGATTTATTTAGCAACCGATCAAACGCAACAGCAAGAATTCTGTGTGCTTGAAGAGTGGATTGTGTTAGAAGAAACTCCGCAGGACTTGAATCTGAACGAGTACCCGCAGCAATCCGAGCAATATTTAGAAGACCTAAAAGAAGAATTGCAACACGAATTTGGGCAGTTAAACCAACTCAAACCCTCTCAGTTTGCCCACTATCAAACAGCATTAATTTACGAACAACGTCTCTATTTAGTGCGGGAATATATTGCTGGACAAACCTATCGATCGCTCCTAAAAGATCGCTTAGCGCAAGGACAATCGCTTTCAGAATTAGAAGTAAGACACCTTTTTGAGGCAATTCTTTCAACTCTAAACACACTCCATAAACACGATATTTTTCATCAGCACCTGACACCAGATTGCATTGTGCTGAGCGAACCTTCAGAGAATCGCAGTAGCCATCCTGTTTTAGTCGAGTTTGGCTTACCCGTCGATCATCTCCTGATTCCATGTACTGCCTTTGCGCCACCAGAGCAACGCTTAGAAAATCGGATTGCACCTGACAGCGATTTGTATGCTCTTGCCGCGATCGCGCTGGTTCTTCTGACAGGATGCCCTCCCGAAAATCTTTACGACAGCAACACGCAACGCTGGACTTGGCAAAGCGTGTCGATCAGTCCTCAGTTTTCGCAGATTCTCGATCGGATGCTATCTCCTAGTCCAAAACGCCGCTACTCATCAGCTCGCCGTGTGATGAATGCGCTTCAGGCTACTCAGCCCAAAGATTGGGAGAATAACGTTGCCTCAAAAAGGGTCGGAGATCTTGTTCTCGCCGCCGTTTTGATTGGGCTTGCAAGCATTGCGGCCTGGAGAATAATTCTTCATTTATCGCCGACTGTTTTTGCCTCTGCTGAAAACGCGATGACCTCGATCAAGCTCGAACGAATTGGAGACACTCCTCCAGCCGCTACACCATCGCCGAGTCAACCTTCAAAAGCTCCGCCTCGAACGGTAGCTGTTTCCCCTGACTTGCTAGAGCAACTGGTCGATGAAATCTTTTCTATTAAATATCCGCAGCTAAAAGATAAATTAAACGCCGAAAAGCCACCGGAATGGAATGCAATTGCAACTAGATTGACAACCTTGCTAAAACAGTTAAGTCAAGAATCGCAAATCGGAATGGGAAACTACAATCGAGCAAATTACAACGCTTGGTTGTTGGAACTCCAAGCATCTAAAATCACAGATCAGTCAATTGAACTTTTAACGGACGCAAAATTTCTCTACTCGTTTCCAGAGTTAGAAGGAAAACAAATAAACCCAAGAACATTGGGTCAACTCTGGTATGCGATCGCGCAAAATCAGATCAACGCTACTAAAAATAAATCTACACTCAAAGACATTACACCAAAAGCAACTTTGTCCGAAACGCTGAAAGCTGGACAAGGGAAACTTTACACGGTGCAGCTTCAGAAAGGACAGAAGATTCAACTGTCTCTAAAAGTGCCTTCAAAAAGCGCCAGCCTCTCTATCGTTTCGCCTGACGATTTGCTTTTAGTGAGAGAATCGATAGAACCGTCTTGGTCAGGAAAGATCGAACAGTCAGGAACGTATCAAATTGTGATCGTTCCCAAGACGAGAAAAGCAATTCCTTATGAACTGAAACTGGCTTCTACAAGTCCCGGTTAAACTTAATCCCGTCAAATTAATCCCGTCAAGCTTAACCGTTAAACTTCCGAACAGAACATTCGCTGAGCAGCAAGTCTTCTGCAATACGCGCAGCATAAACTCGTGCAGGAATAGGCGCAAAAGACTTGCGGAAACAGTGAACGGCATAGCCACAGTAAGCCCGATCGTCTCTATAAATAGAGATCTGAAAGGATACAAATTCTTGTTGCCTAGAAAGTTCGATAAATCGATTCATGTTAAACACTCAACCGTTAAATAAAGAATTACTGACGCAGAAAAACCCGCTCCCTAGCTCCCACAGGGGGAACTAGAGTTGGAGATTTTAGAAATGAATGAACTTCGAATTACAGTCTCAGCGCAAGTTGTAGCTCTGGAGAGGCGCTTAGAGTAGCGGGAAGCGGGGACGGCTCGGCTGTAATGGCGGGACAATAGCGAGCATAAGCACAGCGATCGCACTGTTTTCCGGGCGTCGGTTCCCATGTCTCATCCTGTCTTAGTCGCAAAGCGAGACCAGAAATCACCGATCGCACTTGTTTCTTGTGGCGTTGCGTCGCCCGATAGCGGACTTTTTCACCCGTTCTCAGAAACCACAAACTGAGATATTTCAAACTCTGCTGATAGGTTTGCTCTAGCGCCAAAAAGTACAGCCCAATTTGCAAATCCATCTCATCACTCGCCGGAATCTTGAGATCACGGCTCGATTTGTAATCGATCAGCTCTAGCCCGCCGTTGATAAAATCGATGCGATCGTAGCGCCCACTAATTAGAAACTCCAGGTTCTCAACGTGCAGCACTGCCTGGATCTTTCCCTCTACGGCAAGTGGCTTACTCAGCGCACCTTCTGGCGTGATGAACTTGTCGTAATAACTTTCTAAAATGGTGCGCCCTTCTTCGACTTGAGTAGGTGTCAACCCTGCGCTTGCCTGATCCCAGCAATGATAAACCCACGTCCGTTTAGGCAACGGCTCGTGATAATGCCAATCCCGATGCAAGATTGCCAACGCTTGGTGCAACGATGTTCCCAACGCGGCAGAGCCAAAAAATTCATTGGAGTTGAATCGCCGCTCGTAGCGCAAATAATAGGCATACGGACATCGGTTATACGCTTGCAATTTTGTAGCAGAAATTTGGTACGACATCGCTCAACCATCCGCAAAAAAGAACTAAACCGTGTTGTTTGAAGGACTAAAGCTGTTCAACAGGACGCTTAAACAGAGAATCTAGATAGATGCGAGCGGTTTGGCGATCGTTGGTCATGCGGTTTTGCAGCAAAAACAACGACAACGCCGCCGACATCACGCGGTCTTGATCCCACTCTGGGCAACCATCCAAAAATTTGAGAAACGATTGGTGCAGGGTTTCAGGAATCTCGACAAGAATGCTGACGTTGGTATCCATAGCAAACCTCAAATCGTTAGTAACGTGAATGAATTTGACAACTGGAGTTTCGATGATTGGGATTCTAAGAATAATTTCTGAGAAAACGGACATCAGAAACTTGCGCCAGTCAGATGCGTTCTCTCAACCTCCCGCCTGGGGAAATCTTCGGTCTGCTGCATCTGAGCGCTTTCAGTTAGTCGCTACATAATGCGCGATCGCTCCTAGAAGATCAACATCGCGAAAGGTAACAATCTTACGAGAGACAAAAATGAGCCAACGGAAGAATGAGGGTTTCAGCGGTTTTTTCGTTACATTGCTTCAGAGAATAAGGGCTTTTCCACAGTGGAAACGCAAATTCTCGAACTTATCCACAGATCACGAAGGAATGCCGCTCCTATCTTCTTATCCTGTGGAAAACTTTTTGCAGGGTGTGGAAAAGGTGTGGAAAAGAAATCTAAGTCTTGTGGATTGCCTGTGGAATCTATGGGGAAAACAAATTTGACTGTAAAGTTTTGTAAAGTTTTGCCAGTCCAATCAGAGTCCAATGATGATTTAAGAATTTCTTAGGGAACACTATGCGCGTTTGCTTTTTCGGAGAGTCGTTTGTGAATGGTACGGGTGATCCAGGCTGTCTCGGTTGGGCAGGCAGGATTTGCCAATCGGCCTGGCAGAACGGGCATGAGGTGACTTACTACAATTTAGGCATTCGTCGTGAGACTAGCACGCAACTCCGCCAACGGTGGCTTCAAGAGGCGATGTTGCGGCTTCCATCTGAGGGAGATGGGCGGTTAGTATTCTCGTTTGGGACAAACGACACGACTGTGGAAAACGGGCGGCAACGTGTGGAAATCGCCCATTCGCTAGATAATCTTCGAGCGATTCTGACTGCGGCTAAACCGCGATTTCCAGTGCTGATGATTGGTGCACCTCCGATTGAGGATGCTGAGCAAACGGCCCGAATTGAGGAACTGTCAAAGCAGATGGCGATCGCGTGTGAAACGTTATCTGTACCCTATCTAGAAACGGTTTCTACGCTAAGACAGTCTGATACTTGGATGCGAGAGGTTGCAGCGTATGACGGAGCGCATCCGAGGGCATCGGGATACGCGGAGCTTGCAGGACTTGTGGAAAACTGGGCGGCGTGGAAAGCTTGGTTCGCCTAGATTCACATTTCGCTTAGATTCACATAGGTTCATTTGCATAGCAAAACCCCCACAGACAGTTATCTTTAGGCGTTTTGCACGTAGGAATGCAGGCGAGAATATCTGCTGTTTCTCATTGGGGGTAATCAGCGAGAATTTCTTGGATGGTCATTCTACGGACTAGAAAATCTAGGACGAGGGATACCCAGATACGATGCCCTCGGATATAGGTTGACCAAAGTAGATTTTGGGGTCGATCTACAATTGAGTTTTCCTGTCGCTGAAGCAGCATCTGGGATTTGTGGCTTAAATTGTTTATTCTTGAGTCTCAATTTGTCGCTGTTGAAGGTCTGCCCAAATGTCATCAAGACTGAGGTGATCTAGCCATTGCTGTCGTTCTTGAGTATAGTCACCACTGCCATTATCAAATTGCTTTAGAAATCTGACTGTATCTACATAGCCCAAGGCATCAACTAATGCTTTGAAACCTTTTTGATTGAGTTCAATTGGTGTCATTTTAACTGTCTCCTGGTTTAGACACTTCCATTAACCAAACTACAGGGTTAGTAACTTGAACCCCAATCGTTGACTGATGAATTTGAGCTTTTCTGAGTAAGCGATCGTCGGTCGTTAGAAAAACATCAACATTGACCGATTCGGCACAAGCAATGTGCAAGGCATCAAATGATTTAACTCCTAAAGCCGCAAGTTCTTTTGCTCTATTTAGAATTGCTTTGGTAACAAAACTTTGGGGTGAGCAAGAACGAGTGAATCGAGAACGCGCTGTTGTCTAGTGAGGTTGGGTGTTTGTCTAATCTCTGATTCAAGAGCGGTACTGTTTACTAATGGCCATTCGCCGGATTGACAATGAGAAGCGATCCTGCGGAGCTTCGCCTTGCAAATCGCTAGAACTGCTTCGGCTTCTAAGCGAATTCGAGGTTGTAGCCAATCGTCGAATGGGCGGTTTAGACAGCAGACATCCATGTAAGTTGTGTAGTGCTGTTCCATAAGCTTATTTTACCGTTGCGGTTGGCGCTGAATTGGCGTTCTGGGAAGCGCAGTTTTCCACATGAGGTCGATTTCTTCGTCGGTTAAGCTATAGGCTTGATTGATTAGATTGGAAAGTTGATGTTCGAGGCGTTGGGCTTCGGTGGTGCGGGTTTGGATGGGAATGGCGTAGTCGTTGTAGGCTTGGGTGACTTCTTTTTGTCCGGCGATGCCTAACCGATCGCTGCTTTTGCTCCCTGCTTTGGGAATGCGCTTTCTCACTTTGTCGATCATTTCAGCGCGGGTGAGGGTGGCGAAGGTTTCGAGTTTTTGTCCTGGTTTTTCGATGCGGAATCTGGAGCGCAACCAGTCTAAAACGTTGCGATAGCCTTCTTGATTGGCTTTGGTGATTTCGATGAGGCGAGCAACGATCGGTTCAACCTGCGATCGTACTTCGTCGGTGGGTGGCGCAATGGGAAGATTCTCGAATAAATATCCCATCGGGTTAATTACATCAGAAAGCATCTTTGTAAAAACTCGATGACTGTACCACCAAACAAAAGGCGAATTGAGCAAACATAGTAAATACAGACAGATCAGTACTTGAAGAATAACGGTTTTATCATTACCAAAATAGCTCAATGTATCAAATTGCATATCAGCCTCAATCGACGACGCTGGGTTCATGGGCGTCGATATTGAGCCTGTGCTCGTGGACAATAACGATCGCTTGGTTGATCGAGAGATTAATTTGCTCTCGAAAGCAACGGGATTGCATGGCTTCTAGAAGAGTCTGTTGCTGAGGAACTTGCGCTCAGGATTCCCAAATTGCGATGTTTTAGGGGATTGCTGACGTCTTATCGATCGAGCAGTCCCTCCAAACTCATCACAAGCAACTTAGGATCGTGGATTAAATAAGACCGGAAATCATCAGCCCTGTGGTTTAGCCGT
>NZ_JCACKG010000058.1:0-23305 GCF_059505265.1 Myxacorys chilensis
TTATTTCACTGCCTTGCTGATTGAACTTCGCTGAAATGTCAACACAACCTAGTAGGAATTAGAGATTTGGAGCCATAGGTGGTTGGTTTCTAGACTGAAGACACTAAGGCGTTCTCCGAACTTCTCGCCAAACTTGAACCAGATTGCCCTGCATCAGTCCTGACACCGCGTTGAGCGTATGTAACTCTGGCAAATTTGGATTGAGCGCTAACGCAGTATTGATCGCCGCTTGAGCTGCTCTCGGACGGAAATCATACAGATTTACAAACGCAAGATAGGCATGAGCCGCCGGATTTTTTGGATCAAGCTCTACCACTTTTTGAAACGCCGCGATCGCAGGCTCAGCTCGTCGCGCCAACACATTTGCCAACGCTAACCCATAGGCAAATTCTCGATTCTGCGGCTCTTGTTTGAGTCGATATCCTAGAATTTGCCGAGCTTGCACCACATAGTCTTGCACCGGATCGTATTGATTGAGTTGGCTAATTTCTTCAAAGATGTCACCCAACTGAGTCACACCGTTTCGCATTTTAGCGGCGAGCGATCGCACCTGCGTTACTGGATCAGGCTCTTGAATCGCAAACGCGGCGGCTTGTGGGTTGAGCGTCAATCGCACGTCAGGAACAGCAATGTCATACGTGTCTTGAGTCTCGCGGTTGAGATAGGTTGCTTTGAGCGTGTATGTGCCTTGTGCCGCTTTTGGAGGCAGAGCCGCGATGCGTTCGACGACTTGCAGTTGGGCCGTGTCATTTTGGGCAGAAGGTTGAAGCGTCCCAAGCGCGATCGCGTGATCATGAAACCATCGATTTACGCCCGACGCCACTTTAGAAGAAGCTTCAGAAGAATTGTTATCCCGTTGCCACGTCAGCAGAACCAATCCCGATCGCAAGTCTTTCCAAGAGCCTGACCAACGGTAGGTCATTGGTATTGCCGTACCGGATGCCGCTTGATTGGGAACGCGAATCTGCTCCAATCGAACCTTTTCTAGTCGAACGTTTGACTCTTCTTTTCCAGGCTGCACCTGCACCTTAGGAACCGTTCGATGATACAAATTCAACTGCGTGCGATCGGGCAATGACCACGTTTTTTGCAGCCGGAACTCAGGACTTTTTGCGATCGCGGCGGTCAGGGCAGCTTGAGCGTCAGTGCGACGAATTGCCCCTTGATTGCCCTCTTTGGTGATGAACCAGGAGAGCGATCGCAAATCTTCCCCGACTTGTCGCACATTTGTTCCGGCTTGTCGCCCATAAACTTGAAAGTTTCTTAGCGCTCCAAAGTAATTGAGGTTGTGTTGATTGAACTCGGCAAGGGAAGGCAGAACGCCAACCGTGCTTTTCACATTTGGAGCGGTTTGAATGATTTCATCAATCACGTCGGCTTGATGCCAGTCACTCGCCAGCACTGCCCGATGGTCGTGATCATCAGATAGCGTAGGCAACACTCCCAACGGCAACAGTCTCAGCACCATCAGCATCGCCGCTAAGCCCACTGCCCACCACCGAAACAGCCGCAGACGATCGGGAAAGAACACCAATCCTTGCGCTAACAGAATCGACAACACGGGCAGCAATGGTGTGATGTAGCGATCGTCTTTGTTCACATTGAGCGAACACAACACATAAGCCCCAATGAAAAACACGAGCAGCCATCGCACCGATCGCCACCACAAGGCGTATACATCTTGTCGATAGCCTCGCTTGCGCAGTCCGCCGTAGTCTACAGAACTGACCCATCGACCATTCACGATCGCGATATTGTGACTAATCACCGCCCGCTTCCAGTACAAAATCAGTCCGACCAGTCCGATGATCAAGATTGGCAGCGAGATTAATTCGGGCAATTCTGTCAGATAGAATGTCCAAGCCGCGAGACTGTTTAGCGGTGGATCGCCTTCTGCGATCGCAGAGTCTACCGTCGCTCGTTTCCCAGCCGTCAGAATCAACAGCCAATTAGTGCGATACCACGGCAAGCAGACGTAAAGCGCGATCGCTAGCCCAATCACTAGCTGAATCAGCTTGATCCAACGCCGCTGGCGAATGGCAAGAACGCCCAGCCAAACGATCGGCGTCAGCAAGAAAAATAGAGCTGTTTGTTTCGTCAGCAATGCTAAACCAAACGCCACACCAAACGCGCTGACCCAAAGCCAAGGCTGTGCCTGCACGGGAATTGCGCCGCCAAAGCTTTGAAATCCACGAACAATAGCCGTTACCTGAACAATCGTCGCCATCAAGCCTGGCTTAGTCGCTTGTGCCTTCCCCTCATCTGAAACCGTAGCCGTTTGATCGGTTGTCAACCACCACGCCGTCAGACACCAAAAGCTAAGAGACACAAGCGCCACGAGCGGAAAGTCGATCAAGAAATCCAAGCGAATTCCATACAGTCCGGGGAGCAGTATACAGAGTCCTGCCGCCCACAACCCGACCTGAACGCTGAATAATCGAAGTCCTAACCCATAGACAGAACCAAGCAATATCGCGCTATAGAGCAGATTGACCAACGTTGACTCATCTGCCCCGGCTCCAAACAAACTGATGATTGGAGTAGTCGAGATATAGACAAAGGGCGGAATTTTGGATGACAGCATCCAGAAACCCGTCCACCATTCGCCCGAGAACCACTGTGGATGCTGCAACGCCTTCCAGTAATTCAGCACTCCGGTTAAATAGTCTGCCTGATCCCAAGCGGGCACAGACTGATCGATCGCAAACCACAGTCGGTCTACGATCGCGCCGAGCAGCCAAATGCCTCCTAAAATCGGTAATCCATCAACCCACGCTCGTTCTTTCGCAATCACTCACTCACCCCACTATTGCAATTCGCGAGCCATCCGCTGCTTTTTGTAGTTGAGAACACGACCAAAACTACAAAGAACAACCGATAGCTACGAACTAATGTGCTTGACCATCTTGATGTGCAGGATTCCTGCTTCCTCGAAGATGTCCCCTTCTGCAATGAAGCCGAGTTTTGTATAAAACTCTCTCACTGCAACTTGTGCGTGGAGCCGAACTTGAGCGAACTTTTTGCTTATCAAGCATTCTAAAGCCGATTCTGTTAATTTTCTCCCTATTCCCCGGTGACGAAATTCTGACAAAACGGCAAGGCGCTCTAATTTAGCGACACGAGGTTCGATTTCTCTCATTCGCAGCGTGCCAACCGGGCGAGTACCCAAGAAGGCTAAAAGATGCAGAGCTTGCTCATCTTTTCCATCAAACTCTAAAGCCGGATCGACGTTCTGTTCCTGCTGAAAGACGCACGTTCGGATTTGAGAAATGGAGCCGCGCTGATCTGCAAACTGCACGAGTTGAATGGATACATCAGACATAGAGGTATAAATCATCAGCAAACTTAAAAAATACTAATAGATCTGCTGTGAGTTTGAGAGCAATCATGCCTGAGTCTGTCTAATCTCAATTCGCAGTTTAGCCAAGACAGAATGAGCTTGAAGAACTTGAAGCAAGCCGCGATCGCACATTGCCATACATTGCAATCGACAAAGCAACGAAACCTGTTCTAGCGAAAACGCCAACCTCATCATTGGCAGGAACGGGATAGAGGCTATTTGTTGGGGTTAGCAATTTAGATAGAGCGATCGCAGAAGCGTTAGTCTTGCTGCATCTAAAACTTTTCGCCGATACCGACTTGCAGGCGACCCTCGCCCTGATCGTTGATGCCATACCCTGCTCGAATGATGCCAAGCGGAGACCTTACGCGCACTCCTAGCCCAATTCCAAACCCCGTTCCCGATCGCCCCCGCTCAATACCAGGTTGACCCAAAACGGAGCGACTCGATCCTAGGTCAGACGCAAAATCGGCAAAGACAGCACCACCAATAATGCTGTAGATCGGGAACCGATATTCAGCCGATGCCAGAATGAAACTGCGACTGATCGCAACTGTCCCTACATCGTAGCCGCGCACCGAGTTGGGGCCGCCCAAGCTAAACGCATTGTAAGGAGGCAAATCACCGATCGTCGTTCCTGCTTGCAGATTGAAGGCAAAGACTTCGGGCTGTCCCTGCGCTTTTTCCAAATTGAAGATATTAACCGGAGTGTATTGAGAATAGTTTGCCTGCAACCGATTAGACAGAATGTTGCCGCGCCCGATCGGAATCGATTGATCGGTACTCAAGGTTAGAAGTGAACCGTTTGATGGATCAATAAAATTATTGCGAGTATCGCGAGTGGCGGTGAAATTAATTGTGGTTAGGTCATCAATGCCAGTGCCGCTCAACGAAAGAGGATTCCCTCGTTCATCTTGGCGAACTACATTTCCACTTCCATCCCGCAGGCTGATTCGCTCATAGTTGAGTCCTAGCGAACCATTCCAGCCTTCTCCAATCGGGCGATTCACCGCGACGCCGCCGCCAAATCGTCCTTCTCGGACGCGATCGCCGTTGGCTAACTCAATGTCATCATCAAACACACGCGATGAGCCGCGCCGCCGGAATCCACTAATCGTATAGCCCAACTTATCCGGTTCACTCGCTCGGTACGGGCTCACAAAGCGTCCATCGAACTGCACATCTCGGGTTCCGACCAGCAAGTTGCCGCCGAGTTCCTGCCCGACCCCGTTGAAGTTACGATCGCTGTAGCCAAAATTTCCAAACAGTCCCAGATCGTCGTTGAAGCCGCCGCTCACATTAACAGCCCGCGATCGCGCTTCGGTCAGGACGTAAACAACTTGAGTTTGCCGCGCATCGCCTTCGAGCGCAATCCGACCATTGTTAAATAAACCCGTTTGAAAGATACGCTGTAAATCTTGCCGCGCCAAGTCTTCCTTAAACACCTGTCCCGGTTTCAATTGAATTTGCTGTCTCAAGAAGTCTTCTCGCGTTCTGCCACGAATGGGTTCCCCTTTGTCATTTGTCGGCTTGCCATTCTCATCGGTAAAGCGAATTTGTACGCCACTGACCACGCCTTCTGCTACTTCTAAGGTTAGGACGCCCTCTCGACTGGGAGTGACAGCTACAACTCGCGCCAGATTATATTGGTTCGCGGCATACCATTGATTAATCTGACGAATGCTTTGATTGATCGCGGTTGGACTGACGATCGCCCCGACTTGATTTTTGAAATAGCTGTTAGCGATCTCGCTCGTCAATGCTCTTGCATTGACTAATCGAATCGATCTCACAACAATAGGTTGCACTCGAAACGTAACGCTCAATCCATTCGGATTCGTCTGACTGCTCACACTGGCATTGCTAAACAGTCCCGTTTCTAAAATTGCAGCCACGTCTGCCTGAAGCTGTGCGCCGCTCGTCTGTCCGCCTAGCTGCGTGCGAATACTAGAGCGAACGAGTTGCTGAAGTTCTGTGTCGGCTCCCAAGATTTGAACTTCCGTCGCGATGACGACCAAATCGGGCGGTAAGGGCGCAGAACGAGGGACAGGAGTGGGAGCTTGAGCCGTGGGTTGAGGCGCTAGGGTCGGAACTTGAGAAGGTTGAGCTGTGGGTTGAGCGTTGGTCGGAATAATCCAACTTGGCTGCTCTAGGCGTGACGGCTCTGGAGCAGGTGCGGCAGCAGAATTTGCGGATTCTGGAACAGGTTGAAACTCTTGATAGTATTGAGCCGACTGCTGAGGTGGCGGAGCAGTGATTTGTTGAGCAATGACCTGATTGCTTGATTGAGACGGTTGAAACGTTGCTTTGGAAGGAATCGTAACGTCTTTAAGTTTGACAGAGTCTTTAGGTTTGACAGAGTCTTTAGGTTTGACAGAGGTGACGGCTTGAGTTGAGAACTCTGGAGTCGAAATTGCTGGAGGAGCAACAGACGTCACCGTTTTAACCACCGTTTTAGCCGCTCCGGTCTCCGATGGAATCACCACGTCTTGAGGGGCAGTTGGGGTTAAATCCGGTGGGGCAGCCGTGGCGTTTTGAGCGGCATTGAGAGTAGAGAACGCTGCAAGCGTGCAAACGGTGACAGAAGAGAGACGCATAGCAAAACCAAACGATAACTGTAAATGATTTGGCGTGAGTTATTTATAGTCGGAAATGACAGAATTGGGATAGTTTATAACTCGTCATAACAAATTTGTGATGCAGAGACAAAGAGCATGATTGCTTTGCAAGCCCCAACGGATCACGTCGCAAGCTCTAATAGATTGCGCTCTTCTGCTTTAAATTTGAGCCGAGCGGTTTTCTGGCTAAAGCCTACCATTAATAGTGAATTTAAGTAACGTTTAGAACCGCTTTGATGAAGCAGTTTGTAGTAATAAATGAAGCGCGATCGCGCTTCGGAGTTCCCCCACCGATCCAAGTTCTTTCGCTTAGAGAGATTCTTTCTACAGCACGAATATGACGCAACCGAAACATGTTTTAGGCGTTCGCCCCAATGCTTGGTTTGTTGATGAAACGACCGCAGATATATCTCGCCCGCCTTTACCTCCAACAATTATTTCACTCCAAACCGATACAAAGATCGTGCGGCTTGATCTTACGAAGTCTGCTTGTTTAGTGATTGACATGCAAAATGATTTTTGTCATCCTAACGGCTGATTAGCTCATATTGGTGTCGATGTCAGTCCGGCTCGACGCGCGATTAACGCAGAGCGCAACTCCGTAGGAACCGCGCCTCTACAAAAAATTGTTCCCATATTCAATTTGGGCACAGAGTTAGGAGTAGTGAATTAGAAGTAGTGAATTAGAAGTAGTTGAGGGCACGGCGATGGATGATGAATGCTGCGTAATTCCAGTGATCAAATCTCCTCGCGATTATCAGGTTTATCGCATTAGTCCTCACGACACGAATCGATTGGCGATCGTATTTGATCCGGCGATCGCGAACTTCTCCCTCACTGTTTGTGTCGAAATTTTCGACGTTGGCGGCAAGACACCGCCCAACCGTCATCAGCGTGCGATCGAAATGTTTTTCGTGCTGAAAGGCGAAGGGATGGCTAACTGCGACGGCAAAGAAGTGCCCATTCGTCCTGGAGATAGCTTGCTCGTTCCGGCAACCGGAATTCACGAAATCCGCAACGTTGGTTCAGAGCGGCTCTATACGTTGTGTATCATGATTCCGAACGAAGATTTTGCGGAACTGATTCGCAGTGGCACTCCGGCAGAACTCGACGCCGAAGATTTAGCCGTTTTGCAACGCGCCCCATTGCCACAGTTAGTGACGTAATTTGCAGCCGAAAAACCGCTTCAACGCATGATGAAAACCGTTTCCATGTTGACCCGCGATCTCGTCCGGCTCGATGCGGATGTGTATTATCCCGACAGGTATTATCTCGACACTGAGGGTGAGTTTCCGGTGCTGTTGATGCGGCAACCGTATGGACGCGCGATCGCATCGACGGTTGTCTATGCTCATCCAACTTGGTATGCGGCGCAGGGATACATTGTCGTCATTCAAGATGTGCGCGGACGAGGCACATCAGCAGGAGAATTTAAGCTGTTTGAGCATGAAATTGAGGACGGTTTCGATGCGGTCAATTGGGCAGCAAATTTGCCGGGAAGCTCTGGCGTTGTAGGAATGTACGGATTTTCCTATCAGGGAATGACTCAACTCTATGCGGCCGTCAACCGACCTCCCGCGCTCAAAGCGCTCTGTCCTGCTATGTTGGCAGGTGATTTGTATCACGATTGGGCCTATGAAGGCGGTGCATTCTGTTGGTTTGCTAATTTGGCGTGGGCAATTCAACTTGCGGCTGAAACGGCTCGACTCAAAGGAGATGAGGCCGCCTTCTTAAAGTTCTCGAATGCGGCTCGCACTCTTCCACTCTACGATCCAATTCCGACTCGTCCGCAACTAATGCAGGAGTTGGCGCACTACGATCCGTTCTACCAGACTTGGCTTGATCATCCCGATCCTGAAGATGACTATTGGAAGCGATTATCGCCGCTTACGTATTTAGAAAACTTTGATTTGCCGATGCTGCATATCGGAGGCTGGTTTGATACTTATATGCGCGGCACATTGAACTTCTACAAAGCAATGAAATATAAAGCAATGAAGCAACCCGCGCAACACTTGATCGTGGGTGCGTGGGCGCATTTACCGTGGGGTCGCAAAGTTGGCGCGATCGATTATGGGGCAGAAGCGGTGAGCAAGTGCGATCTCGCTCAAGTCCGATGGTTCGATCAGTTTCTCAAAGGCATAGATACTGGGCTTCTAGACGAACCTCCGATCAAGCTGTTTGAAATGGGCAGCAACCAATGGCGCTCCTATTCTGAGTTTCCGTCAGATGCTGCTCAAGCGTTTCACCTCAGCAGTAGTGGACTTGCTGGGGTTGACGAAACAGATGGTTCTCTCGTTTCCACACCCCAGATGCTTTCTCCTGCCGATATCATCGTTCACGATCCGTGGCGACCCGTCCCAGCTTCAGGTGGTCATGCTGCTTACCCGTGTGGTTCCTTCGATCGTTCCTCGCTCGATTGTCGGAGTGATATTCTCACGTACACGTCTAAACCGTTAACGGAAGTGCTGCATTTGGCTGGAGAACTCTTAGTTGAGTTAGAGTGCAGCGCCGAGCAACCAAGTTTTGATATCTGTGCGGTGTTGTCGGAAGTGAAACCGAATGGTGGTGTTTATAACTTCTCTCAGGGATATGTGAGGTGTCCTCACCCCCAGTCCCACGGAGAGAGGGGAGGCGAGGTGAGAATTGTGCTTCAGCCGACTTGCATTCAGATTCCGATCGGAAGTGCAATTCGATTGAGTTTGAGCGGGGCATGTTTTCCGGCTTATCCTGTTAATTCAGGAACGGGAGAACTGAGCAGAATGGCGGCTCAAATTATTACGATCGCAGTTTACAGCGGACGTATAACCAATTGAACCTGGCAAAGTGACCGCGATCGCACCGTCAAGCAGAACGTCAAGCAGATTTATTTTTAGTTAATTTGATTCCTAAAACGACTGACAGAAACAGAACACAGCACAATACTGCGACTGATGTTTCTGCAAGTTTGGGTGATATGAAGACGATGAATCCCTGTCCTTTAATCAAAGCAGAAAAGCTTGAGACACAGAATGGCATGAGATATAACCTGAAGGTTTGCCAATGATCGCTTTTGCCAATCTCACCAGAAGACACACTTAATAATAGTCCTGTACCGATAACAGCACTGATACCAATTGAGTTAATCCATAGCTTTGGTGACGGATCAAAATAGAAACAAACCACGACAACATACCAAATCAGGTAACACCACAGAACTGCTTTACCTAATTTGATGTCATAAAGATATTGAATCAACCATTTCATAGTTCTGAAATGCTGTTGTTTATTAGAAACGCTCTACCTCTGCAAGTTCAGCGGGCTTTTCTAAGCATCTGCTTTATTACAACAACACACGATCTTATTGCTCTGCTGCAACGTTGGATACAAGAGCTTCAATAGCCTGATTGTTACTCCTACTGGAGCAGAGGGTGAAATAGTCGAAGACGCTTTAGCGTTTGCGAGTGGCTTGTTCTCTTCTCAATGCGGTTTTACGAAGCAGGTTTCCCTGCGGGTGGCGTGTTTGAGGTAGAAGACTGGTTGGAGCCTTGAGAGGGTGAGTTCAGTGTGACCAAGACAGAAAGAGGTTGAGGATTGAGAGATCGCGTTTCTCGTTTACTCAGTCCTGGTTTGCTCAATTCTTGTTTGCTCAAGTTTTGATAGCGCGATGACAATGCACAGATTTGACACATAACCTCCTCCTAATTTTTCATGACGATGTAGTAGTTATTCACAAAATCATGATCGAGCCGATTGATCTCTACACGGCTAAATCCAGCTTCTTTCAACATTTCTAGAGCTTTTTCTTCGCCCCATACAGCACCCAGTCCCATTCCATCTGCGGCAAGCGATACGCTCATGCAATGCAAACAAGATATCGTGTAGAGAAACGGTGCGATCGGGTGATCTAGATTGCCGTCAACATGACTGGAAGCGCGAATGTCTTGCATCAAGTAAATGCCGTCAGGACGCAAGGCTTGATAGATGCCGCGCAACATAGCATCTGGTTTTGCCTGATCATGAACCGCATCAAACGTGCAAATCAAATCATATTGCTCTACTTCGTCGAGTTTAGCGGCGTCTTTGACATGAAATTGCAGATTAGCAAGTCCTTGCTCGATCGCGGCAGATTGAGCGATCGCGATGGCTTCTTGGGAGAAGTCATACCCTGTGAAGCGGCTCTTTGGAAATCGCTGCGCCATCTCTTTCAACGCGCGACCACTACCGCAACCGACATCCAGCACATCTATTCCTTGCTCCAAGGCGTTTGATAAACCAGGAACCAAGGGAAGAATTGCTTCTTCTAAGGCTGCAACAACGGTTTGTCCGCTATCTTCTGCCATGACTTGATGGAATCGCTGATAAGCAGAATAGGGAATGCCTCCACCTTTATGGAAACACTCGATCGCTTGATCTTCGACGGTTGATAGGAGGGGAATGAATTGTGTCGTTACGGCGATGTTGTTAGGACTGGCGGCTCGGGTTAAGAATGCAGCGTGTTCAGGAGGTAAGGAATAGAGTTTAGCGATCGCATCATAGTCTACAACTCGTCCTGTTACCATTGCACCTAACCATTCCCGCACGTATCGCTCGTTTAGTCCGGCGGCATCTGCAATCTGTTGACTGGTAGAAGGTGGCAAATTAGCTAACGTGTCAAATAATCCGGTGCGATGTCCGATCGAGGTCATCAGTGCGATCGCGCCACTGTTGAGTACATCTAGCATTCGTTCGGCAAAGGCTTCTGCTTTGGTTTGGTCAAGAGTTTGCATAACTATCTCCTGTTTGACAGTTCAGTCTGCTCTTACACGTATCACCGTTGAGCGCTATGCAGCCTAGCAACAAATTTTTCTGGATGAATTTGTATCATTCCTCTATTATTTTATTTGTACCAATTGCCAGGTGATGCAGTTGTGAAAAATAATTAATCCAATTGGGATTGCATCATCGTATTCATGTGATCGATTTCGCATTCCGTGAATCTTCTGCCGCGAAATGTTTGGCAAGGTTTAGCCAATTATTTATGAAACTCATTTTGCGGCTTCGGCAATCACTAATACAATCACCAACAATTGTTTGATCAAAAGAATTAAGTACGTAATCAAGACAAGTTATCATCCAGCAATCGTTAAGGATGTTGAGTTTCGAGCGGTAGCTGGATAGTAAAGCAGATAGTAGAGTCAACACTTTCAACCCCAATTGAACCATTCAGGTGCTCAATCAGACGTTTTACCAGTGCTAACCCTAGTCCAGTTCCACCATGTTCCCAGCGATCGACACTAGTAACGCGGTAAAACTTCTCAAATAAGTGCGGTAATGCTTCGGGTGGTAATTTCACGCCTGAGTTGCTGACTTGAATTTGTAGAGTTCTATCGTTTACCTGGGCTGTAATCGTGATTTGCTCATGGGGTGGCGTATATTTGCAGGCATTGTGGAGTAACTCCATGAGAATGCGTTTGAACCCAGGTAAATCTGTCGTAATGGTTGGCAAGTCTGGGGGTAAACGGAGATGCAGACTCTGTTGCTGTTTTTGAGCGCGGGCTTCAAAGGGTTCTGCGATAAATGGTAGCCAATAATTCAGGTCAACGCTTTCTAACTCTAGAGATTGTACTCCTGCTTCCAATCGCTGCAAGTCAAGCAAGTCATTGATCAACGTCAGTTCTTGAGTGCATCCCTCTTCGAGGATCTGAAGGTAACGGGTTAATCGCTCATCATGAACCTGCTGTTGATTGAGACTCAACTGCACCATCCGAATTGCCATTTTGATATTTGCCAGAGGCGATCGCAGTTCATGGGAAACCGTACTGAGAAAATCATCTTTCAGTTGACTAAGCTCCTCTAAAGCCCTCACTTGTGTCTGAGCGGCTTGATACAAGTGCGATTGGCGGAGGGCGATCGCCGTTTGGATACTAATCTGTTGCAGCAGGCTCACTTCCCAGTCCTGCCACTCGCGAGAGCTACTATTTTGGTAAGTCGCAAGTAATCCCCAGAGCTGGCCGTCTAGCAAAATGGGCGCGATCGCATAGGCTCTAACCTGAAACTGCTCCAATATATCGATATGACATTGGCTGTACCCAACTGTATAAATATCATTGACAGCAAAGGGTTCATCATTTTGATACCTGCCGCCCTGTTTTTCTTGCAAATAGGTATCTTCCCATAGAGTCTGAATACCTTCTCCCACCAAAGGCACCCATCCCTCCGCCACTGACTCTGCCACAAAATGACCGCTCCAATCTGGAGAAAATTGGTAGATGGTAACCCGATCCGCTTGCAGCGTCTGGCGGGTTTCGTTGAGCACTGTTGCCAGAATCTCCTCTAGATCTAGCGATCGATGAATATTTTGGATAATCACTCGCAGCAGGCGTTCTTGTTCTGCCTGTTGTTGCAAGGCTTGAGTCCGCTCTTGCACCCGTTGTTCGAGTTCCTGGTTGAGTTTTTGCAGAGCGGCTTCTGCTCGCTGGCGTTCTGCTAGCTCCAGTTGGGTCTGTCGATAAAGATCAGCTTGATGGATGGCGATCGCAACTTGGTCAGCCAGTTGTTTCAATAACTGGATCTCGTCCTCAGACCACTGCCTAGGCTGATCGCACTGGTGGGCAATCAGCAATCCCCATAGCCTTGTAGAGTAAAGGATGGGCACGACCAAATTTGCTCGCACCTGAAACTGTCTGAGAAAATCGGCATAGCAAGACTCGATGCGGCCATCGTCAATGTCCGAGACCGCCTGGACTTGCCCCTGCACATACTGATCAATGTACGTCGATTGCAAACAGGGGTCATAGATGTCTTGGCCTAGAAGGGCTTGGCAGCTCACATCCACCGACTCTTGCGCGACATAGCCCCGTTCCGCCGAATTTACCCTAAATAAGAGGACTCGATCGGTCTGCAAGACTTGGCGCACTTCAGTCACGGTCGTGGTCAAAATTTCATTTAGATCGAGCGATCGCCGAATGCGTTCCGTCACCATCCGGATCAATTGCTCTCGCGCGGCAGTGCGACGTAATCGGATTTCCGCTTGTGTTCGCTCTGCCCGGATTTGAGCCTCTCGCACTTCCCGCCGCACCGCCTCTGGCAACCGAGTCAGATTATCCTTCATCAGATAATCATGAGCACCCGCTTTCATCATGGCGACTGCTGCTGTTTCGCCGATCGTGCCCGACACCACAATAAAGGGAAGATCGAGCTGACTTTGCCGGACAACCTCCAGTGCCTCGGGTGCATCGCATTCGGGTAAGCGATAATCTGAAATCACTACATCCCAGGAACGATTAGCCAGAGCAGCACGGAGCGTTTCCGCCGTTTGCACCCGTTCCCAGATCAAGTCAAAATCACCCCGACGCAGTTCTCGCAGCACGAGCAGAGCATCATCCTCTGAATCTTCAACCATCAGGACAGTCAAGGGTTCACGCATAGGTCACAACCCTCCGGGTAATGGTTCGTTGAGTAGTATCCAATACAGCCCCAGTTGGCGCACCGCCTCGGTGAATTGGTCAATCTTAACGGGTTTTCGCACATAGCTATTGGCCCCGAGGCTATAACTCTCTACAATATCGCGATCTTCACTAGAGGAGGTTAAAACCACTACAGGCAAAAAGCGAGTTTTGTCGCTGGCTCGAATTTGCCGTAAGACTTCTAAACCATTAACTTTGGGCAGCTTTAAATCTAGAAGCACTACACCTGGTAGTGCTTCTAGACTAAAAATCAGAGTTAAAGCTTCTTCCCCATTGCGAGCCACAAGAATTTCATTGGCAATATTGCCACGGCGGAGAGCCCGAATGGTGAGACGTTCATCATCAGGATTATCCTCGACCAGTAAGATGGGACGCAGAGAAGTCATAGTTAAGCTCTTGTCCTGATGGATGGAGTGGGTATTGTGAAGTAAATTGTAGCTCCCTGCTCCACGGCGGCTTCTGCCCAAACCTGACCGCCATGTCGATGAATGCTCCGTTGTACCGTGGCTAAGCCGATGCCTGTACCCGGAAATTCATCAGTGTTGTGCAAGCGTTGAAAGACCCCAAACAGCATGGAGGAATAGGTCATATCAAAGCCTGCTCCATCATCGCGGACAAAATAGACAGATTGCCCGTCTTGTTTGAGGATGCCAAATTCAATCTGGGCGGAGGAGTGATAGCTGGTGAACTTCCAGGCATTTTGCAATAGATTGCTAATTACAACGCGCATCAAGGTGAGGTCAGCATAGACGATCGCATCAGGCGCGATCGTACACTCAACCTGCCGTTCTGGCTCTGAGGCTTTTAATTCCTCCACCTGTTCTTGAACCAACGCACTGAGGTTGACAGTTGTGTATCGCATTTCAGAGCGCGACACGCGAGAGAGGCGCAACAGGTCATCGATTAGCATTCCCATTCGCTGCACGTTACGCCGGATGCGATCGAAGTAATCTTTGCCCTCGTCATCAATTAGCTCTTCATAGTCTTCTAGCAATGCTTTGCTGAAGCCGTCGATCGCTCTCAAGGGCGATCGCAAATCGTGAGACACCGAGTAGGCAAAGGCTTCTAACTCGCGGTTAGACGCTTCTAGTTGCGCCGTGGTTTGCAGAAGTTGTTCTTCGGCTTGTTTGCGATCGGTAATGTCTCGCACCATGCACAGCACTTGCCGCTCTCTGCACATCACAAGCCGAGCTTCTTCATCTCGAATTTCGCCTTCAACGTCAAGTTGATACTCATACACTTGCAGTTCCTGGGTGTGCAGTGCCTGCTCCAAATAATGCATGCGTTCTTTCGCCCGCTCATAAGGAAGAACATCATAGATATTGACCCCTATCAGTTCTGGCAATGGCTTGAGCAATTTGATACTTTTGCCGCTGCCGAGGGCATCGAGATACGTGCCATCTTGATCAATCCAGATCAGTAAATCAGGAATGGCGCTAATCAAGGCACGATTGGTTGCCTCACTCTGACGCAAAGCGGCTTCAGCTTGTTTGCGTTCAGTAATATCGAGCACTGTGCCAGTGAGCTGACGCACCTGCCCCGCTGCATTCAAGCTTGGCTCTCCCTTGGCTTGCACATGCACCAACGTGCCATCGGGACGATAAGCGCGGCATTCAAGTTCGTAGGGTTGGGCAGTCGCGATCGCTGTTTCTACCGTTTGCTGGTGAACGTCGCGATCGTCGGGGTGAAATAGCTGCTGAACTTCCTCAAAGCTGGGCGCTCCAGCAGATGCATCGCGCCCAAAAATCCGGAACACCTGGTCTGACCAGGTAACCTTCTCAGTGGACAAATCCATTTCCCAACTGCCCAGGTTGCCAATGCGTTGTGCCGATTTTAAATGGGCATCACTCTTCTGGAGTTGGGCTTCAGTTTGCTTCAGTTTTGTAATGTCAACATGACAGCCAATCATTCGCAAGGGTTGTCCGGCTGCATCCCAGTCAATCACTTGCCCGACGCAAATGACCCAAATCATCGATCCATTCTTGTGGCGATAGCGCACCTCGTTGTAGTAGGGCACTTCCCCACGACTTTGCACGTGGCGATCGAAGCACTCCAGCACTCCCGGTAAGTCTTCTGCAAAGATCAGGCTTTGCCAAGTTTCTGGCACATTGGGCAACTCGTGATCTTCATAGCCAAACATGCGCTTCAGTCCAGGACTCATATACTCTCGATGGTTAGGAATATCCCAATCCCAGTATCCGGCCAGGCTGATGTCGAGAATGGTTTCCAGCAGGGTAAACTCTAGGCGCAGTTTCTCGGCCTGTAACCGCGCTGCTTCAGCTTTTTTACGCTCAGTAATATCGGTATGGGTGCCTAACATTCGCAGAGGGTTGCCTGCTTCGTCCCAGGCAACAATTTTGCCCAGCGAGAGAATCCACTTCCAGTTTCCATTACACATGCGCTGTCGAAATTCCACCGCATAGTCGGAGATTTCGCCCTTCACATAGGCGCGATAGGTATTGGCAACCGTCTCACCGTCGTCGGGGTGGAGCCGCTCAATCCACTTGGCATTCGTTTCCTCAAATGTCGCCGGATTGTAGCCCAACATAGTGGCATATTCAGGGTTAACAATGGCTTCTCCGGTTTGAAGATTGAGATCGTAAAGCCCTTGGTTGGTGGCTTTTAAGGCAAGGCGTAGGCGCTCTTCACTGACCCTCAGCGACTCTTGGGTCGCTTTGAGAGCAGTAATTTCTGTGGCAACACCATCAATGCGGCAGGGTTCCCCGTTTGTGTCATAAATGAGCTGAGACTGGTCTTGTAACCAGCGGATTTGACCATCCGCCGCAATGATGCGATATTCCAGAGTTGTGCTGCCGGTTTGTTGCCGTTCGTCCATTCCAGCCGTCACTACCGCCTGATCGTAGGGGTGGATCATCTCAAACCAGAGGTTAGAGTTTGCTAGAAACTCCGATACTGAACGACCATAGATTTCTTCTACTGTCGGACTGAGATAGAGCAGTTCTGAGGTTTTTGCATGGCGAGACCAGACAATGCCTTTAACAGAACTGAGGATGCTTTCAACCCGCTGTTCCTGCTCCCGTAGGGCAGTTTCGGCAGCTTTGCGGTCAGTGATATCTCTAGAGATGCAGAGGATCGACTCCATCGTCTGCTGATTAGACAACTCAGGAGCGATCGCCATTTCAAACGAACGAAGCCCCTTAAGGGTAGGTACTGTAAATTCAATGACCTGTTTTTGTCCGGTTTTCAACAGCGCCGTCGCTGCTGCCTCCCAGGTGGTAATCATGACCTCATTCATGCCTAGGTCGCGGCAGGTTTTGCCCAAAAAGACTTCTGTGGAAACCCCAGTAATTTCGGTGAGGACTGGACTGACGTAGAGATGGCGCAGTTGCAAATCAAACCGTTCAATGATGTCGGGAGAATTTTCTACGAGGGCTTGGTATCGTTGTTGTGATTCCGCTAGAGCGGCTTCATTAGCTTTGCGTTCAGCTTCAATGCATTTATGCTCACTAATTTCCAATTCCACTTTGGCAGCTTTTAACTGGCGGCGGCTGGGTAGGGTCAATGCTTGGGGAATTGCAGAAATTAACACTGAAGCTGTCATTAAGGAGATGGCGGCAGTAACAGACTTCAATGCCCCGGAAACCCAATAGAGCGGGTGCCAGAGCGCCCAAATCTCAACGGCATGCGTTAACCCCCAAGTAACCATTAAAACCCCGAACAGTTGAAGAATCGAGGAGTAGGGTAAGTCTCGACGTTGACGCACAAAATAGAGCAGTGCCAAGAAAATAGAAAAGCAGGCTAAAGCTGTCAGTCCATCAGACAACGCATGGAGCCACACCAAACCAGGTTCCCAGAGATAGCAATGCTCACGAGAATTAACTGTCAAATTACCAAGATTGCTGTGAAATACCGTGAACATACTCTGCTCCCCAATCACCACTGTCAGATCATTGCTGGCGCTGAAATGTTTTCTGTTGCTCGCTAATCAACAGATTGCTCGATCGGAAACTCTTCAGATGATGTTGCAACTAGTAAACAGATTATTTCACAAAAAAAGATTGACCCAATGGAGCAACGTTAAGGTATTGCAAGAATCTGCTGATATGAAGATGAGTTACGCTCCGTGGCTAATTGAGTATCAAGTCCATATTAAGGGTATGGAGTTGATCCAGTAGTTATGGATACAACATTTATAAATAGAAGCGATCGCACTCTTAATCAAGTCAATCTGATTCAACCGAATCGCCCGCTATTAAGTCATGGCCCTACGGTTTCTGCGGAGTTGCGCTTCGCGCAAAGCGTCCCACGAAAGTTCCGGCAGCCTATCAAACTCGTTTTGGGCATGATGGTTGAATACTTAAATTGAAATAGATGTAGGGCAGCTAAAGCTTCTTAAACGCTTGCTTCATCAGCTTGTTGCTTGCGATCGCTCTTCAAGAAATCTCCCATTTTTACCGTTTCTTGTAACGTAGCTCTACAGCACCTGACGCATAAGATGTGGTCTTGACCAAATTTAACTTCTGTTCTGGCACGGCTTGATAAAGAGAAATCCCTGCTCCCAAAATAATCGGAATTAGCGTCAGGATATGCTCATCAATTAACCCCTGTACCATAAATAACGATGCAACTTTGCCGCCCCCAACAATCCAGATTCTTTTAGAGCCTTTGCGTTTTACATCTTCTAAAATCGCTTTAACATCACTGACAAACACTACATCATTACGATTTGTCGATAAATTGCGATTCGTCAGAACATACGAGAGTTTATCAGGATATGGCCAATCCCCAAACCCTACAACCTGCTCATAGGTAGCAGATCCCATGACCAAAGCATCGATCGTCTCGTAGAAGGCTATATATCCGTTATCCTCGCCATTTGTCTCAAACGAGGTCAGCCACTCGATACTGCCATCTGAACTCGCGATGTATCCGTCTAGAGTTGTTGCCAGATACAAAATAAACTTTGCATCGTTTTCCATCTTCAACCTCTGTCAACTCAAGGTTTTGATACTAAAGCTTAACAGGTCAACTCCAAACTACCGTCACAACCTAATAATCGAAACAAGCTAACGCCTAAGATGAGCAGCGGTAGGTGACACCGCTGCCGAGTGCAAAATTATTCAACTGCCGATCGCTTTGTTAACTGGAGGGATCCGACTAGCTTGATTTAGACGCTTAATTGCCTAGTGGCTGGTGGATCGGTAGCTCAACAACAAATTCAGCACCCATACCCGGTGTCGAGTGGCAGTAGATCTTACCATTGTGCTTTTCTGTCACGATTTGGTAGCTAATCGAAAGCCCCAGCCCTGTTCCTTTTCCAATAATTTTTGTGGTAAAGAACGGGTCAAACAACTTAGACAGATCGCTTTCATCAATGCCCAATCCATTGTCTGAAACCCGAATCGACACACAATCTTGATCGATAACGGATGTGGAAATTCGGATTTCGCCAGGAGACGCTGCAAGGGCGCTCGGCGGTTGCTTTGCATTCCGTTCTTCAACCGCATCGATCGCATTCGACAGCAAGTTCATGAAGACCTGATTCAGTTGACCTGGGTAACATTCCACAGCCGGAAGTGCGTCGTAGTCTTTAACCACTTGAATCGTTGGATTATCGGCAGTAGGCTTCAAGCGATGCTGCAAAATCATCAACGTACTATCAATCCCCTCGTGGATGTCAACCGACTTAAACTCGGCTTCATCCAACCGCGAGAAGTTTCGTAAAGACATGACAATATCGCGAATCCGCTCTGTCCCTATTGTCATCGATTGAAACAGTTTGGGCAGGTCTTCGAGAGTAAAGTCTAAGTCCGCATTCTGCCAATGCTGTTGAATCTGCGGTGCCGGATCAGAGTAATGCTGTCGATATAGATTGATACAATGCAGTAACTCGTGGATATACTGCTCAGCGTGTTCTAGGTTGCCATAAATAAAATTAACTGGATTGTTAATTTCGTGGGCAATTCCTGCGACTAATTGCCCCAAACTTGCCATTTTTTCGGCATGAATGATTTGGAGTTGAGCAGCGCGGAGTTCTCTGAGAGCTTGGGCAAGTTGATCTGCCTCTTCGCGCGTTTGACCGAGCAAACTCGACTGGTGGAAGAGACTGGCTTGAAGCAGTGCTACATTGATTTGGGCAGCTACTTGGGTGACAAATTCTAGTTCTGTTTCTTCCCACTCGCGGGTTTTGCTGCATTGGTGAATGCATAGGAGCCCCCAGAGGGTGTCGCCTTCCATCAGAGGAACGGTGATTTGTGCCTTGACCTGAAACCACTCAATCACATCGAAATACGGAAGCTTGGCTCCCAGCTTAGTCGTATCCGAAATAACTTGTGCTGTTCTTTGAGAAAACTGACTCATATGCTGCTGACCAAAGCGATCGTGCACCTTTGTATTGAGAGCAGAATCGAAGTTAGGCAGTACATCTTCTGCAATGAATTCCCCACTGCAATATTCAGAATCCGACTCAAAGCGAAGAATTCCGACGCGATCGACGTCTAGCACTCGCCGGACTTCTGCGAGCGCCGGCTTGACAATTGGCTCCCAAATGAACGACTCGCGAATCTTGACGACTAAATCAAACAAGATCCGGCGTTGTTCGGCAGCTTGATGCAGCTCATCGGCGCGAATTTGGGTTTGCATTAACAAATCAGAACTTTGCAGGGCAACCCCGAGTTGACTCGCGACTTGTGCTAAAAATTCCACTTCCACAGCGTCCCAGTGACGAGTTTCAGAATGCTGATAGGCAGCTAGAAGTCCCCAAAGATTGCGCCCTACGAAAATGGGCGTGAGGGCATAGGCGCGGATCTTAAATTGCTTCAGAATGTCAAGATGGCAGCGCGAGTGACCCACTTGGTAGATGTCGCTGACGGCAAAAGATTCATTATTTCGATAGCGTCCCCCTTTTGTTTCCTGTAAATGAGTGTCTTGCCAAACTAAGTTTTTTCCAAACGGATTGACGCTGTCCCATTGGGGTTCGACCATGCCAAAATTGCTGATAAATTCTCCGCTCCAATCGTCATTAAAGCGGTAGACTGCAATCCGCTCAACGCGCAACAGGTTGCAGACCTCTTGGCAAGTCATTTTCAAGATCAAATTAATGTCGAGCGAGGAGCGAATTTTTCCGACGACTTCGGTGAGGGCGCGTTGACGAGCGATCGCATCTTGCAACGCGATCGCCTGTTGTCTTGACTGTTTCAAATTCTCGGCTTGCTGAATCGCAACGCCTAATTGTGCTCCAACCTGTTCTAGAAACTCAATCTCGAACGCTTGCCACTGACGGGGGTTGGAGTGCTGATAAGCGGCGACGAGTCCCCAAAGTTTGGTTCCGGTAAAAATGGGAGCAAGGACATAGGCACGAATCTTGAATTGCTCCAGAATGTCAAGATGGCAGCGTGCGTGCCCGACTTCATAAATGTCTACCACGGCAAAACTTTCGTTGCTGCGGTAGCGCCCTCCCTGAGTTTCTTGTAAGTGCGTATCTTCCCAGACCAAGTTTTTGCCGAAGGGAGTCGCCCGATCCCAAAGGGGTTCTACCATGCCAAACTGACTGACAAACTCACCGCTCCAGTCTTCGTTAAAGCGATACACCGCTGCTCGCTCTAGCTTGAGGAGTTTGCAGAGTTCTTGGCAAGCTGTATCGAGGATGATGTGAGTGTCTACGGAGGAGCGAATATTGCCGACGACTTGGGTTAGGGCACGTTGTCGAGAGATTGCATCTTGCAATTCGGTGTTGCGTTGTTCTGCCTGCTTTAAGGTTTCTGCCTGCTGCATCGCGATGCCTAAGTGGTTGGCAGCTTGGGCAAGAAAGGTCACTTCATGGGGATGCCATTGCCGAGGTGCGGAGTGCTGATAGGCGGCTAGCAGCCCCCACAGTTTCGCGCCAACAAAAATGGGCGCGATCGCATACGCCTGGATCTGAAATTGCTCTAGTACTTCAACATGACAATGAGCGTGCCCTGCCTCATAAATGTCTTCCACCGCGAATGGCTCGTTTTTGCGATAGCGTCCACCTTCGGTTTCTTGGAGATAGGAGTCCTGCCATACCAAATCTTTCCCAAAGGCGCTCAAGGTGTCCCAGGGTGGTTCGGCAAACCCAAATTGATTGATGAAACTACCGCTCCAATCTGCGTTGAACTGGTAAATTGCCACTCGCTCAATTTTCAGTTGACGACAAATATCTTGGCAGGATGTTGAACAAAGTGAGTCTATCTGTACCGATGCACGAATCCTTGCCAAGATTCTTGCCAAAATTTTCTGATATTGAACAGAGAGTCGCAGTTGATTTTGGCAGTCCTCAATGGTCATAGGAGTTATAGCGGTACGATGAGACTGTCTTTAAAGTTCCCGTTTATACCTCCAACGCCTCATACAGAAACTAGCTACCGGCAAAATGCAGCGGCGGCAGAAAACTTTAACTCAGCACTAGCCGCACTCGTCCATCCGACGTGTTAGCTGAATACGGCATACCTTACACAGGCTTGACTACCAGTGTTTCAGTGTCAGCCCATCGAGATAATCAGCGTAATCTCACTACTCATTTATATCTACCTGCCGACACTCGGTTGCAATCGCTCGTTGTAGGTCTTCCGCCTCTGAGTCATTTAAAGTTCCTGCAAACTTTGCCAGAGGATGACTTTTGCATATAGCCTTAACCCGATGCAAAAACTCTATAAGGTCGGTGTGCGACAGGATGGTTAGGTGTGGATTTTACATTACCAACTCATAATAAGCGGTAATTCAGGTCGAAAATCTGCCTGTTCTCCTCGCTGTTCTTGATCAAAACCAAGCTCTACAAAATACTCTGTTCCTACACGAACTTTGACCTGATTCGTGTTAATCACTGCTTGAAACTCTGGCGAAAGGCTGTTTGCCGCAGGACTGACTAACTCTACACGAGTAATTTCGCGTAACCCTACAGCATGGTCGAGAGGTTGTGATTTTTCAGCAGGATAACTATCTGGACGTTGACCAAAGGGAATCTGGAAAAGCATCGGCTCAGTCAACATGTCACCATTTGTTCCCACCGCGATACTCATCGCTTCAGGCAGATAAGGTGGATGATATGCCCAACTGGAAAAAGCAACGGTATCCCCTGAATCTGTGGAGCGCAGGCAGAAACCAAACGGACAAGCCCCATTGTTGCGATCGCGCCACCGTTCCCAAAGGCGAGTTAGATGAGTGGGTTCAGACTTTGCTTCTTCTGGACTGTAAATCCATAATAGTTCCAGCATGGCGTTGTGGAAGAAGAAACGGCGATTGACTGTACCTTGCCCAGGATGAGTGTTAGATGATCCTTCAATCAAACCGAATGATGCCAAACGATCCGCCTCGCAAGCACCGACATCTGTGCAAATAAAGAGATGGTCGAATTCAAATGCCATAGTTTGGATGCTGTTTGAGAGGGAATTTACTCAACATCTCAAGTTTAATGAGTCCAATAAATAAACTCTAAATACCACCAACACTAATACTTAAGCCACCTAATGGCGAAGTTGAGCGGCGGTAGATAACATTGAAACGAAGCAATCAATTTTTATACGCCGCTCCAACGACTTGTTAGCTGACGATTGTGTTACCTTGTAACCATTCTACAAATGCCTCGCGTCCTAGCTCACCCGCGGCGATCGCCAAAACCACACGCTCTTGCTTATCCACAAAAGCGTTAATTTCCATCCCATTCAGGACAAGAAAAGTCTCCGTTGCAGCATGTCCTGTACGTTTGTTCCCATCTACAAATGGATGGTTCATGATGATAGAACACCCTAATGCTGCTGCCTTCTCAAGCAAGCTTGGGTACAAATCTTCTCCATCAAACGTCATTCGGGGCTGAGCGATCGCTGACTCCAATAACCCAACCTCTCGGATGCCAAATGCTCCACCAGATTGCTCAATGATTCTACGATGTAGTTATCCAAGTTGCGGGTTAAGTTGAGAGAACAGAAGAAAACAACCGCAAG